>SVQL01000107.1 GCA_015065365.1 Oscillospiraceae bacterium
ACCGGTAATGTCCATGATCTTTTCTTGAATGTTCTTGTTCATATATCCCCCATCAGCATATAAAAAGGTGCGCAACCGAAGCTACGCACCGAAAAACGCGAACTCCAAGTTGTCGCCAAACGAACTTATACGCTGATAGGCATTTGCACACCATAAACGGGAGTCGCATTTTTACCAAATGGATATCGTTTATGATATGCGTAAAAAGGGTATAGTTATCCCATAAAGAAAAATATACCTATCAAAGCGTTTATTAAGTTCGTTTGGCACGATTATTATACCACAATTTTTGCGGTTTGTAAATATGTTTAGTGAAATTTATCCAATTACCTTCCGGGAGGTAGAAAAGAGCCTCCCTTGTGTAAAGGGAGGTGGCACGCGTAAGCGTGACGGAGGGATTGTAAAGGTTAGATTTTCTATAAAACAATCCCTCAGCCGCCTTCTGCGTCAGCTCCCTTTGCACAAGGGAGCCTTTTTATGTTCACCTATAACTTGTCATTTTTCCTGACAAGCACTGCCTTTGTGTCCACAAACGCAAAATACGGTATACCTCTTTCGAGATACACCGTATTTCTGAAAACTGTCCTTTAGAGCAACGCTCTAAATGGGTGTTTTTTTATTTATTATCGGACTTTTTCGGTCTTGCCAAATGTGACAGCCCCTATATTTTCTTAAAGAAGCGGTATGCCGTTTTCCTCGCAGATGCGAACGGTCTCTGCGTCCCAGATGCTCGACTGTACCTCGCCTATGTGAGCGCAGCCCATCATAAGCATACAAAGACGCGACTGACCAATTCCGCCGCCTATTGTGAGCGGAAGCTCGTCGCCCAGCAGCATCTTGTGGAAGGGAAGATCTCTGCGGTCGTCACAGCCTGCCGCCGTGAGCTGTCTGTCAAGAGCTTCTGCGTCAACGCGGATACCCATTGAAGAAATTTCAACTCCTCTGCCGAGAACGTCATTCCAGAAGAATATATCGCCGTTGAGCTGCCAATCGTCGTAATCGGGCGCTCTGCCGTCGTGAGGCTTGCCCGAGCGGAGCTTGCCGCCTATCTGCATGATAAACGCGGTCTTGTGCTCCTTGACGAATGCGGATTCTCTTTCGGAAGCCGTAAGCGTGGGGTACATATCCTCAAGCTCCTGCGTGGTAACGAACGCTACGTCGCGGCAAAGCTCGACCTTGAGCTGAGGATAGCGAACGTGAAGGCGGTCGTTGGTGTTGCATATAGCGCCGACTATGGAGCGAACTATGAGCTTGAGATACTCCGTATTTCTCGCCTCACGGGTTATTATCTTTTCCCAGTCCCACTGGTCAACGTAGATAGAGTGCAAATTATCAAGCGACTCGTCTCTGCGGATAGCGTTCATGTCGGTATAAAGACCGTTTCCAACGGAAAAGTTATATCTCTTGAGTGCAAGACGCTTCCATTTAGCAAGCGAATGAACGACCTGCGCGCACGTTCCGATAGCGGGAACGTCAAAGGAAACGGGGCGCTCGTAGCCGTTGAGGTTGTCGTTAAGTCCCGACTCCTCGGTTACAAAGAGGGGAGCAGAAACGCGCTTTAAGTCAAGCGCCTTGGCAAACTCCTCCTGGAAGGTCTGCTTAATATAGGCGATAGCCTTTTGTGTGTTATATTCGTCCAGAGGCGGACGGTAGTCCTTGGGAACAAAGACTGAATTCGGTTTCATATTTTAAACTCCTGAATATCAATATTCGGCATTTCCTACCGTTCTGGGGTAGGGAAGAACGTCGCGGATATTGGAAATACCCGTAAGATACATGATAATTCTCTCAAAGCCCAAGCCGTAGCCTGCGTGCTTGGTGCCTCCGAAGCGGCGAAGATTGAGATACCACCAATAATCCTCCTCGTTAAGACCGCATTCAGCCATACGGGCGGTGAGAACGTCGATTCTTTCCTCACGCTGCGAGCCGCCGATGATCTCTCCGACACCGGGAACGAGCAGGTCCATTGCGGCAACGGTCTTTCCGTCGTCGTTAAGACGCATATAGAACGCCTTGATTTCCTTGGGATAGTCTATTACGAATACGGGGCACTTGAATATCTGCTCCGTGAGGTATCTCTCGTGCTCGGTCTGAAGGTCGATGCCCCACTCAACGGGGTACTTAAAGTCAGCGCCGCTCTTTTTGAGAAGCTCGACTGCTTCCGTATAAGTTACCTTCTTGTATTCGCTGTTTGCAAGCGTCGTAAGTCTGTCGAGAAGTCCCTTTTCAACGAACTTGTTGAAGAATTCGATCTCCTGAGGGCAGTTTTCAAGGATATGGCGGATTATATACTGTATCATATCCCATGCAAGCTGCATGTTGTCGTCAAGGTCAGCGAATGCGATTTCGGGCTCGATCATCCAGAACTCTGCCGCGTGACGCGCGGTGTTGGAGTTTTCCGCGCGGAAAGTAGGACCGAAGGTGTATATCTTGCCGTAAGCCAAGGCGTAGGTCTCGCCCTCAAGCTGTCCTGAAACGGTAAGGTTCGCGCTCTTTCCGAAGAAGTCCTGCGAATAATCTATTTTCCCGTCCTCGGTGCGAGGGGGATTTTCCATATCGAGCGTGGTTACGCGGAACATCTCGCCTGCGCCCTCGCAGTCCGATGCGGTGACGATAGGGGTATGAACGTAAACGAATCCACGGTCGTGGAAGAATTTATGAATAGCGAAAGCCGCCTCGCTTCTTACTCTGAAAGCCGCCGAGAAAAGATTGGTACGGGGGCGCAGATACGCCTGCTCGCGCAAGAACTCAACGGTATGGCGCTTGGGCTGAAGTGGGTAATCGGGGGTTGACGTACCCTCGACGAGTATCTCCTCTGCTTTTATTTCAAAGGGCTGCTTCATGGCGGGGGTAAGCTCAACCCGTCCCTTGACAACGAGAGCCGCGCCGACGTTCTGGCGAGCGATTTCGTCGTAATTATTTATTTTCTCGCGCTCAAAAACCACCTGAACGCTCTTATGGCAGCTACCGTCGTTAAGGTCGATAAAGCCGAACGCCTTGCTGTCGCGCAGGTTACGTACCCAGCCGCCGAGCGTTACGGTCTTGCCGCCGAAGTCCTCTGTGTTCTCGTATATAGAGCGAATAAAATCTCTTTTCATAAGCTTCTCCGTTCTTTGGTCAATTTGTAATTTAGAACCATCTAACTAAATAATTATATCACTATTGCTCGCTTTTGTCAATTCTTTTTACCAAAAAGATTATACGCAAATCTTGACATTGCTTTTTTTATATGCTAAAATAATACGATAGCTTATATGAGAGAGAAGGATGACGAATATGTTGAAACGTTTTATTGCTTACTACAAGCCCCACAAGATCGTTTTTTGCCTTGACATGCTTGCAGCCCTTGCCGTGGCGCTTGTGGGAATAGTCTATCCCGTCGTAACGAGACTGATGCTCAATGACCTTATTCCAAACAGAAATTACAGAATGGTCGTGGTATTCGGTGTGACACTTCTCGGGCTGTATCTTGTTCGTATGCTGCTCAACTATTTTATACAGTATTACGGTCACGTAATGGGTGTACGCATGCAGGCGGCTATGCGCTCGGATATGTTTCGTCATCTTGAAAAGCTGCCGTATACGTTTTACGACAACAACGAGACGGGTAAGATAATGTCGAGAATGACGACTGACCTTTGGGAGATAAGCGAGCTTGCGCACCACGGACCGGAAAACCTGCTTATTTCCTCGGTTTCCATAATAATTTCATTTATATATCTTTTCACGATAAATAAATGGCTGACGCTTATTATATTTGCCTGCGTTCCGTTTCTCATTCTTATAGCGGTGCTTTTGCGCGGCAAAATGAAGAGCGCCTTTATGGAGAGCAGAAAATCGGTTGCTACTATAAACTCCGCGCTTGAGAGCAGTATATCGGGCATTCGCGTTACAAAGGCGTTTGACAACTCCAAAAAGGAAGAGGAGAAATTTGAGGAGGGTAACTACAAGTTCGTGCACGCGCGCGACGACGCTTACAAAGCGATGGGACGCTTTCATTCGATGACTGCGTTCATAACGGATATATTCAACGTAATCGTACTTATAGCGGGAGGATTTTTCCTTTATAACGGGAGCATACAGTTTGGAGATTACTCGGCGTTTATAGTTTCCGTAAATCTTTTCATCGCTCCCGTTATGACGCTCATAAACTTTATGGAGCAGTATCAGAACGGCGTTACGGGCTTTGAGAGATTTCTTGAAATTATGGACGAAAAGCCTGAGAAGGATAATGAGGGAGCGGAGGATATCGAGAGTGTCGAGGGACGTATTGAGATAAAGAACGCGGTATATTCCTACGACGAGGGCAAGGAGGTATTAAGAGGTGTAAACCTTAATATCCCCAAGGGCACGAAGTTTGCGCTCGTAG
>SVQL01000108.1 GCA_015065365.1 Oscillospiraceae bacterium
GTCATTTTTATTAAAAATAGAATTTCGACCTAAAATTGAAATTGAGACCGTTTTCAAAAAAATCATCCGCTTTTGGCTTCAACTCATCCGCTTTCAATTTTGTATCCTTTTCGTAGCCCTTTCACAACAAAAACAGAACATTTGTCCACCGACAAATGTTCTGTTTTTGTTTATCCAAGCCGCAGGCTTGGTATATCATCGCCGCACAACGTGCGGTGCATATCATCAAGGGCGGCGAGCCGCCCTTGTATCTCATCACGCGCCAGCGTGTATCCTCCTGCGGCTTGATGATATACAACACTTCGTGTTGGTGATATACAATGCTACGCATTGATGATATACACGCCTTCGGCGTGATTGAGACGCGAGGATGCGAAAAGCTCTTGAATTACCTTACAAAATATGATATAATACCCTCGAAGGGAGTGATTGTATGGCTAAAAACTATTTGTTGATCTATTCTGAGCAACTTGCGACCGGTATAGAATTACTTTGTCAAAATATAAAAGCTCCTTCCAACACTCTCTTTCAAATTCGCAAGAGTTCAAGTAGTGTGTACGCAAATATTCGTGAAGCCAATTACGGACAGAGCAAAGCAGATATGCTTTCAAAATTTGAAATAGCTCTCAAGGAATGTAGTGAAACAGAAGGTTGGTTACAGTTGTTATTCAACACAAGTAGTATTGATGAAACAACATATAAAAACTACAGAAATCTTTGTGGACGTATAAGACGAATATTGATTGCGAGTTGTAAAACGCTAAAGGAAAACAATCGTGCATGATAAAGTAATTATACGCATTGGCACCGATGCGGAAAAGCAAAAATTATTGAATGATTATCCAAACATTAAAAATGTAGTACGCGATGGGGGTTATTTCATCGTTGCCCAAATTGAAGATACCATTGTCGGTTACCTTTGGGGCTTCAAAAGAAAAATACCTGCACCCGTTGAGCAAGACGAAATATTTATTAACATCATTGAGGTCATATACACAAATTTGCGTTGTCAAGGAATGGCATCTTCTATGTTGCAAAAAATTATGGAAATTGCCAAAGAAGAAAAAGTATATCAAGTTCGAGCATATTGTGACATTGGGAACGTTCCATCACATCGCTTATGGTTGAAAAACAAATTCTCCATTAGTCCTGTAAAAATGCCAGATGGGTCTATTGCAGGTTCTTTTGTAAGTTTTGTTTTGTGTTGAAGTTGACCTTTTTTCAGTTTTACCTACCCAAGTTGACCTTTTCGCTCGTTTATCGCAGAAAAAAGCACTTTCATTTGCAAGTGCTTTTTTCAATGAAATAAATCCTAAACAAATCCGAAATAAATTTCACTCTTTTCGTAAGAAAAATATTTTACGTTCACCGCAAGGAGAAATATTATGTCAAAAATCAAATGGAAGGGTGGCGCGCTGCTTGCACCCGTACCGCCCGCTATGGTTACCTGCTCGGACGGCGAGAAGGACAATATAATCACGATTGCTTGGACGGGAATTGTAAATACCAATCCGCCTAAAACCTACATTTCCGTTCGTCCTACACGACATTCTTACGAAATGATAAAGAGAAGCGGTGTATTTGCCATAAATCTCACCACCGAGGAGCTCGTCAGGTCTGCCGATTGGTGCGGTGTATACACGGGGGCGAAGGTTGATAAGTTTTCAAAATGCAAGTTAACGCGCGAGGAGGCAAGTGAAATTGACTGTCCTCTCATCGCTGAAAGCCCGCTTTCGCTCGAATGTCGCGTGACGGACATAATCCCCATGGGCACCCACCACATGTTCCTCGCTGACATAGTTGCGGTTGACGTGGACGAGTCGCTTATAGACGACAAGGGCAAGCTTAATCTCCAACGCGCTCACCTTGCCGCATACGCTCACGGTGATTATTTTGGTCTTGGCAAGCGCCTTGGCAGCTTCGGCTTCTCCGTTGCGAAAAAGAAGCACAAAAATAAAAAGCCGCAAGGCAAATAAACGACATAAAAAGAGCCTTCCATCAGGAAGGCTCTTTTATGTATTTATCATTACCAATAGTAAGAGTAAGAAGAATCGTCAACGTAATTCTCTGCGTCTGCGGGAGGAATTACGATGGGAGCATCCTCATACGAATAATCAGCCTTTATCGTAAGAGTTACAAAGCCCTGCATAGTTCCCTCGAAAACGATCTCGTCAACGTAGCCTTCCTCGGTAAGATATACGGTGTATATCTCGTTTTCCGTGCCCATGTTAAGCTCCATTTCGGAGGGATCGGTAATAGTAACGGTGAAGTAGTAGCGGTCGCCGTCACGGTAACACTGCGTCTCACCTGCATGATCTCTGAGAATATGAGATACTGCGGTTTCATATTCGCTACGCTTAATAGGATTGGTGTCGCTCTCGAACTTTTCCTTTACATCGCCATTCTTTACGTAGCAAACGCCGTCAACGTACCAAAGCGCCTCGTCAAAGCCCGACATAATATCGGAAAGGTCCTCTTCCTCAAGTCGGCGCAGGGATTCCTCGGGAATTTCGTAATGCTGATTATTTCCGTCGTAGGAATAGTAGCAAAAATCTTCAATTTCTATGGTATAGATCGGAATGAAAAGGATCTTAGCCTGCGACTTCATGTCAAGGTGAACGTCGTAGCGGTCTATGTCCTCAAGAGAAACAAGCGCCTTTTCATACGCCTCGCGAGGAGTAAGACCGTCGATATTCTCGACCTCTTTTACACCGTCGCAGGAAACGAAGCAAAAGCTGGAAACTACGAGCACGAAGCTCAAAACGATAAGGGCAATTCTTTTTTTCATATCAGTGCCTTCCTTTAAAAGTATTTGGTAACTACATTCTATCACATGTCTTTACATAAATCAAGTAAATTTGAAAAATTTTTAATTATTTTCTAAAAATTTATCATCGTTATCGTCATAAAACGTATTGAAATAGAAAAATATATGTGTTATAATTTTACCATAGAAAATTATATGAGGAGGTTAATATGAAAAATAACACAAAAAGAATATTAAAACCTATTCTCATCTCTGTTATATGTATCGTGATATGCGTGCCGCTCGTCTTAATGCCGACGGCAACCGTGATAATTTACGAAGCGATTTTCGGCGTACGTTATGATCCCTCTGACTGGAATTCTCTTTCTGCGGAGGACTTTGAAGGGCTCGTCCTTCAAAAAACGGAGATAGAGGTAAACGACGAAAAATCGCTTGCCGCATTTAAATACTCGCGTAACGGAATAACACCTAAGGGTGTCGTAATTGTTGCTCACGGGCTTGGTGGCGGTGGGCATACGCCGTATCTTCCCTTGATAGATGCGTTCGTACGCGGTGGATATTACGTGTTCGCCTACGACGCAACGGCAAACGGAGAAACCGACGGAAGCTCCGTCGAGGGATTTCCGCAAGGAATAATCGACCTTGAGCTTGCCATACAATACGTTATGGAAGCACCCGAATATGAAGAACTTCCGATCGCGCTTTTCGGGCATAGCTGGGGTGCGTATTCCACGGCAAGCGTGCTGGGCCTCTATCCCGATATAGAAGCGGCAATCGTCGTGGCGGGCTTTAACGAATCCGAGGATTTGATTCTTTATCAAGGAGAAAAATACGTCGGCAGCACCGCATCCCTAACAACTCCCTACGTGTATTTTTACGAGCAGCTTAAATTCACAAAAAAATACGCTGACCTTTCGGCAATCGAGAGCATGTACGGTACTGATGCCGGCGTGATGATAGTACACAGCACCGATGACTCAACGGTTCCCACCGAATACGGCTACGACAAGTTTTACTCTGAATTTTCAAATGATAAAAGATTCAGCTTTGTTCTATATGAGGACAGAGGACATTCAAATCTGTTTTACTCCGACAGCGCGCGGGAATATCGCAAAACCCTTGAGGAAAACTACGAGGAATACGTAGAATCGAACGGTTTAAAATATAACGAGGCAACGAAAACGGAGTTCATGAGTGCAAATCTTAATAAGTCTCTTTACTTTGAGCTTGATAAAGCCCTGATTTCGCAAATGCTTTCATTTTACGACGGATATTGCAATAAATAAACGAAAAGCATCGGACTCAAATGGGTGATGTCCTTATCGAAAAAATCAAACACTCATATAATGTAGAGCATGAATTTGCTCCGCAGCAAACAAATAGATAGCCCCGACAGACTTTCAACATAAAAGTCTGTCGGGGTGTATTTATTGGGATAGATAAATTGGAATTTATCGTTATAAATCAATATTGATTTCGTACTTATCTTCAATGAGTATATAGTTCACGTTATGCTTCTGTGCCAGCTCTAACATTTCTGCATTATCTGCCAACACACTCTCCA
>SVQL01000109.1 GCA_015065365.1 Oscillospiraceae bacterium
TTAATTATTTTTTACAAGCTTTTATTATCGCTTACGCGGTGTTTAGCTTTCAATACACCGATCTCCTCATCCACCGCAAGCGGTCCCCCTTCCCCAATGGGGAAGGCTAATGGGGAACGCGGAACGCAATAAATCAAGAAAATTGTTTTGAATAAGGTTTATTTTAACACAAGCCTTCCCCTGTGGGTAGCGAAGCGGCGCGAGCGTAATGAATGACAACACGGTGTTGTTGTCAGAACGCGAGCGTGACCGAGCCGCAGCGAGACAGGTGGCACGAGCCTTGCGCGAGTGACGGATGAGGAGATCGCCAGACCGATAATCTTAAATTGCGACAGCAATCAAGAGAGTTAGTTTTTCTTAATTATTTTTTACAAGCTTTTATTATCGCTTACGCGGTGTTTAGCTTTCAATACACCGATCTCCTCATCCACCGCAAGCGGTCCCCCTTCCCCACAGGGGAAGGCTAAAGGAGAAGCGAATACAACGAATAACAGCGCTACCCACCGTAGGGGAGGATATTATCCTCCCGCAAGACAAAACGCAATGAATCAAGAAAATTGCTTTGAACGCGGCTCATTCTAACGATAAGCCTTCCCTTGTGAGGGAAGGGGGACCGCTTGCGGTGGATGAGTAGTCCTATCAAAAAGTCAAAAAATTCCCCAAAATAAAGAAAAAAATAAAACACAAGGAGAAGCTTATGTTCAGAAACAAAGAATGCGTTGCCATGCTGCTTGCAGGCGGTCAGGGAAGCCGTCTGTACGCACTCACCGAGAAAAATGCCAAGCCCGCAGTCCCCTTTGGAGGTAAGTACAGAATTATCGATTTCCCCCTTTCCAATTGCGTAAATTCGGGAATTGATACTGTCGGTGTGCTTACTCAATATCAGCCCCTTATGCTTAACGAATATATTGGAAACGGTCTGCCGTGGGATCTCGACAGAGCGTGGGGAGGCGTAAAGATACTCCCTCCTTATCAGGCGAAGGACGGCGCCGACTGGTACAAGGGTACGGCGAACGCCATCTACCAGAACCTTCAGTTTATCGCAAGATACAACCCCGAGTACGTTATCGTGCTTTCGGGCGACCATATATACAAGATGGACTACGACAAGATGCTCGACTATCACAAAAAGACGGGCGCTGACTGCACCATCGCCGTTATTGACGTGCCGATTGAGGAGGCAAGCCGCTTCGGTATCATGAGCGCGGACGACGAGGGCAGAATCTTCAAGTTCTCCGAAAAGCCCAAAAATCCCGATTCCACCAAGGCGTCCATGGGAATATACATATTCTCGACGGACGTTATGTTCAAGTACCTGACCGCTGACGCTCAGGATCCCGAAAGCTCCAACGACTTTGGCAAGAACATCATTCCCATGATGCTCGCAGCAGGTGAGAAGCTGATGGCGTATCCCTTCGTCGGCTATTGGAAGGACGTCGGAACTATCGCGTCGCTCTGGGAGGCGAATATGGACCTTCTCGGCGAGAAGCCCGTGCTTGACCTCAACGACGAGGAGTGGAGAATTTACGCGCGCCACGAGGCGCACGCGCCGCAGTACGTAAGCGCGACGGCGAAGGTATCCAACAGCACCATTACCGAGGGCTGTGAGATATACGGAACGGTTATAAATTCCGTGCTTGGCGCGGGAGTCGTAGTAGAGGAGGGAGCGGTCGTTGCCGACTCCGTAATTCTTGAAAACGTAACCGTAAAGGCAGGTGCCCAGATAAGATACGCTATCATTGACAGCGGAACGGTCGTAGGATCTGAGGCAAAAATAGGCGAGGACGGCGCGGGAGTTGGTGCTATTGCAGTCGTGGGCGCAGACATCGCCGTACCGGACGGCAAGATAATAAAGGCAGGCGCGATGATAAGCCGCGCGTCGGACTTGAACGAGGAGGGTAACTGATATGGCAGTAGCAGGACTTATATTTTCTAATATACACGATTCCACTATCCCCGAGCTGACGAGCATAAGAACGATGGCTTCCGTGCCCTTTGGCTGCCGTTACCGTCTTATAGATTTTTCGCTATCCAATATGGTAAACAGCGGTATTACCAAGATAGGAATAATAGCGCACAACAATTATCAGTCGCTTCTCGACCACATCGGAACGGGCAAGGACTGGGATCTTGCAAGACGCTCGGGCGGTATTAAGATACTGCCGCCGTTTATAACGACCTACAACGGCGTTGGCGAGGCGGGACTTTACAATACCCGTCTTGAGGCGCTTATGGGTGTTACGGGCTTTATTGACAGATGCAACGAGGATATACTCGTGCTGTCCGACTGCGACGGTATTTGCAACATCGACCTCTCCGAGGTTATTGACGAGCATATTGCAAACAACGCGGATATTACTATCGTTACCCGCAAGCTCTCTCCCGAGGAGAAGGATATTTCGGGAATGACGTCTATTACGTCCAAGCGCGACGGTAGTGTTACGGACGCGTCCGCTTACGTTGACGGACTTTCGACGGATATCGTCAGCACCAATATTATAGTTGCAAACAGAACCTTCCTTCTCGGCGCTATCCGCGAAGCGGCGGCTCACGGATACAGACACTTCTTTAAGGACATCGTTGCGCGCCGCATAGGCAGAGCGAGAATTTTCAGCTATACGTATGAGAAAACCTACATTCATATAAGCTCGCTTGAGAGCTATTTCGCAAGCTCTATGAAGCTGCTTGATCCCGCGGTACGCAATGGGCTCTTTAACGTGCCGGGTATGCCGATATACACCAAGCTCCGTAACTCCGCTCCCACTCGCTATGCCGAGGGCGCAGAGGTTGTCAACTCCTACGTGGCGGACGGCTGCGTTATCGAGGGTAAGGTCGAGAACTGCATACTGTTCAGAGGAGTGCATATCGGAAAGGGAACTGTCGTTAAGAACTGCGTTCTTATGCAGGACACCTTTACGGGCAACAACGTAACGCTTAACTGCGTGATTACCGACAAGAACGCCGTTATCTGCGATGGCAGAGTCCTTTCGGGACACAGCACCATGCCGTTCTTTATTCCTAAGGGAGCGATGGTTTAAGGGGACGCGAGGGATGCGAGGATGCGAGGATGCGAGGATGCGAGGATGCGATTTTTCCACCTTTTTTGAGAAAAAGGTGGAGCCAAAAAACTTTAAAAATTAAAGTTTTTATGGACATAGCATAAGACGGAAATTTAGTTTGTTAGACGACTTTTTGCGTTTTCTGATGTAGAAAGCCGTCGGACCCTTCGTACCGACGGCTTTCAATTGATTTAAAACGGACAGTCGAGGACGCCTGTCCCTACAAATTAAAAAAAGATTTATTCTTTTAAATATTATTTGTTTTAAATCTTAATAAAAATACAAATTAGCGATATTTTTATGTATGTAGGGACAGGCGTCCTCGACTGTCCGCGTAACGCAAAAACACCCACAACGCACAAATAAAATTTAGTACAGTTTTCTTTTGCTTACTTTTCTTGTTTGTAGGGCGGTGGCTTGCTGCCGCCGTCACAAACGGCATCAATAAAAAAACGGCGGGAGTAAACCCCCGCCCTACACAGAACAAAACCAAAGTACAGTTTTCTTTTGCTTACCTTTTCTTTTTCGGAAAAGCAAGAGGAAATATTTAAATTATAGCACAAACTAATGTACAGTTTTCTTTTGCCTACTTTTCTTTTTTAAAAGAAAAGTAGGGAGGAAAGGGGAAAAATATGAAAAAAATATTATACGTAGGCGCGGAGGCCATGCCCTTTGCTGCCACCGGGGGACTAGGCGACGTACTCGGCTCGCTTCCTGCGGCAGTTGCGGCAGAGGGGGGAGAGGACGTTGAGGTCAGCGTCGTAATGCCACTCCACAAAAACGTTTCGGAGAGCTTTCGCAGAGAGATGAAGACCGAGGTCGAGTTCTACGTGGGGCTCGCTTGGCGGCAGCAATACTGCGGAATAAAGAGTCTTTATAAGGACGGAGTTACCTATTATTTCGTTGACAACGAGTACTATTTTGCACGCGACACGCTCTACGGCTGCTACGACGACGGCGAGAGATACGCCTTTTTCTCAAAGGCAGTGCTTGAAATGCTCGACAGGCTCGACTATTTCCCCGACGTGCTTCACGCAAACGACTGGCAGTCGGCTCTTACAGTGATATACCTCAAATGCAAGTATGCGAGCCGCCCCGGATATTCGGGAATAAAGTCGGTCTACACCATACACAATATCGAGTATCAGGGCAAGTACGACCACGCGATACTCAGCACCGTATTTGAGCTTGATTGGTGGCGCAACATCGTTGACTACGACGGCTGCATCAATCTCATGAAGGGCGCTATTGAGTGCGCCGACAAGGTAAG
>SVQL01000110.1 GCA_015065365.1 Oscillospiraceae bacterium
CTTGCACTATTGAAAAGAACGCTCTTAGTGCTTGAGGAAAGACAACGCTTGCTTTCTTCAGCACTGCCCGGTAAAACGAGAGTAAACGCCGCCGTGTGTATTTCCGTGTCACTTTCGGTGGTTATTCTGTTCCTATGAAGAAAACACGGCTATGGAAAGGAAAAAGGTATGGACGTAAGTCTTATTTTAAAGATAGCGGGAGTGGGCGTACTCGTTTCGGTCGTCGTCGCTATTTTGAATAAATCGGGGCGCGACGAGCAGGCAATGCTTATAACCGTAGCGGGAATATTGGTGGTGATGGTTATGCTGGTCGAGGAGATCGGAATGTTGTTTGAGAGCGTTCAATCGGTGTTTGGCTTCTGATGAATACCGAGCTTTTGAAAATTTGCGGCATCGCACTTTTGTGTGCCTTTATCGGGGGCGCACTCGGGAGAACGCTTGGCGGTATGTCGGTTGCTGTACGTCTCGGCGGGCTGGCACTTATTTTTGGCGGAATTCTCGGATCGGTGGGCGAGATCGTAGGGCAGCTTTCGGATATGGGCCTTAATTCGACTTCTCTTGAATATTCTGAGCTAATGCTTCGCGGACTTGCTATCGGCGTTCTTTGCCGTATTTGCTCGGACGTCTGTCGGGATTGCGGAGAGCCTACCGTAGCGGCGGGTGTTGAGAGCGCAGGAAAGCTTGCAATACTCGCGCTTGCAATGCCCGTGCTTGCGGATATAGTAGAGTATGCTGCGGAGCTGGTCGAGAGTATATGATTTTTTTGAGCCGAAAATAAACTGTCCAAACAACTCAAGCACGTGAGGAATTAAGACACAAAGATAGAAAAAGACAGAAAAAGACAGAAAAAGGAAGGATTATAAATGAAATGCTGGCGGAAATATAAGCGTTGGTTGATAATTTGTGTCGCTGTGATGCTTTTTATTGCGACAACCCTCGGCGGCATTGAGGTATCGGCAAATTCTTCCGACGATATAATAAAGGACGGGCTTAACTCTGCTTCTGATGCTGTGGCAAGTCACGGAGAATCCGAGCTTGCTGACGGTATGCGAGGAGAAAGCATTGAAGAGCTCGGGGAAAATCTGACGACTCTATTGTCAAGTGAAAAAATATTTGAAGAAATTACAGCTGTTTTAAGAAATGCTCTCCCTGATGCAATTAAGTTGCTTGCTGCCCTTATGGGGCTTTTACTGATTTGCGCTGCGGCACGGGGGCTGTCGAGCGGTATGGACGGAGAGAAAACCGCTACTGCGTTTTCTTTTTTGTCAACTGCCGCCATAAGTGCAGCTTTGATGGGAGCGCAATACGGTGAAATTGCTCGCGCAAGGGAATTCTTTGGTGACATAAGCGCGCTTATGGACGCAATGATACCCGTTACTGGGGCGGTATGGGCTATGGGTGGAAACGTAAGCAGCGCGGGTGTCGGAACGGCAACTTTATACGTTATGCTTGCCGCTGTACAAAAGCTTGTTGCGGGTGCCGTCGTGCCTGTGTGCGCGTTACTTGCAGCATCTGCCGCATGCTCCTCTCTCGGCGGCGGTGGGATAGTAGGTGGATTTGGCAGCGCGGTGAAAAAATGCTATACGTTTTTTATCGGGCTCATAATGACGGTGTTCGTTTTTGTGCTCGGTGCGCAGACTACCGTTGCGGGGGCTGCTGATACTGCGGCTGCAAGGAGCGGAAAGCTAATTGCATCAACTGTAATTCCCGTAGTGGGCGGAGCAGTCGGAGAAACACTTCGTACGGTTGCGGGGAGCGTTACCTATATAAAAAGTGTTGTTGGGATCGGCGGAATAGTACTTATATTTATACTTACTCTCCCCACGCTAACATCACTTTTGCTTTCAAGGCTGGTTTATCTGATAGTAGCCTCTGTGGCGGACGCGCTCGGCTGTCATTCCGAAAGCCGACTTCTTGGCGAGCTTGGAAACGTATACGGCTTTCTTATAGGCGCCGTTGCCGTTACGGCAATAGCATTCACGATAGCACTTGCTCTTTTTCTGAGATGTACGGTTGCGGTGGGGTGAGTGATGAAGGAATATTTGATTGGAATATTGGGAGTATGTCTTTTGTCTGCCGTTGCAAGCGTGTTAAGCACGGGGAACGCAACAAAAAAGCATATCGAAATACTCTCGTCGCTGTGCCTTGTAGCAACCGTCGCTTCTCCTATCGCGACGTTTATAGGCGACTATGACGGAGATTTCAATATTTTTGATTTTGAAACCGAGTCGGTTATGCTTGATTACGAGGAGCTTTACGAGGAATATTTACTGGAGGGAAATGCGCGCACGTCGGAAGGAATACTTGAAGGCGAGCTTTCTGCGCTTCTCGGAGTCGGGACGGATGCTTTTGACGTTGAGCTTTGGCTTTGTGTGAGTGAGGCGGGAATGGCAGAGGTCGAAAAAGTAAGGGTGCGAATATTTTCAAATGGTATAGCGTCAGATCCTGACATCATACGAGAGCATATACTGCGGAGAACGGGAAATGAGTGCGAAATAATATACTCATTAAATGATTAAAAATAATATTAAAAATTAAAAATCTAATAATATCAAATTATGTCGAAGGAGAAAAGCGTGTCGGATTTTTATAAAAAAAGTAATAAAAGGTGGTATAAATTTATATTAATTGCGATAGGTGGAGGGCTCGGAATAATGCTGCTTATCCTTGGAGGAGGCTTTGAAAAAAACGAAAAGGGGGATCCCTCCGTCACTGCATTGCCGACGGACGGTGCGCACGAATACGCCGAAATGCTTGAGGTGCGGGTTGCTGAAATATGCTCGGGGGTGTCGGGGGCGGGGAAGGTAAGCGTATTCGTCAGCCTTAAGGGTGGATATCGCACCGTGTACGCAATAGATTCGCAATCAAACTCCTCGGGCTATAAAAACGAGATAGTTATGTCGGGGAGCGGCTCGGGAAAGCAGGCGGTAATCACCGCTTACGAAAATCCAGAGATTGCGGGAGTCGGCATAGTATGCACCGGTGGAGAAGATCCGTACGTTCAAAATCAAATAATATCTTTGGTTTCAGCCGCTCTCGGTATAAGCACGAATAAAATTTTTGTTGCTTCGGCGGGCTCTTATGAATAAACCAAAACAAGCTGCAATATAAATGTAGTGTATAAAAAAATTCGGAGGAAAATATTATGAAATTTGATAATTTCAAGACCAAGATCGCGGATTTCTGCCGCAAAATAGGAAAAAGGAACTTCATCATTATCGGAACCGTTGCTCTCGTGGTATGTGCGGTAGCTGTTAACCTCGTAATAGCATTTAACAGAGATGACAACGGATTTGACTACGACCAGAGTGCGGGAATGGACGGCGGAGGAGCGGACACTACCCCCGTTACCTCTCCCGACACCTCGGCATCAGATTCTTATTTTTCAAGTGTTCAGGTAAGCCGCCAGCGCACCCGTGACGAGGCTATTGAGGTTCTCCAATCGGTAGTTGACAACGCTGCCTCGAGTGAGACCGCAAAGAATGAGGCACTTGCGCAGATAAGCGCTCTGGCTGAAATAATGGAAGCTGAGGCGAATATTGAAACGCTTATCGTTGCAAAGGGCTTTGAGGAGTGCGTAGCAGTCATCAGCGACGGTTCAGCGAGCATCGTCGTTAAGAGTGACGGACTTCTTCCTGCTCAGATATCGCAGATAAACGAGATAGTTTATCTTGAGGCGGGTATTGAGCCCGTAAACGTTACTATTATCGAGAGATAATCAACGCCGACGGGAGTTGACTACTGCTTTTGTATGTTTGTATGATAGAAGCAAAGGAACAAATTGAGTTTTTTGCGGCGGCAAATACGGCAGAAGGATTCTTAAGCTATTTTGACGAGGTGTTTTTCGCACCGAGGATTGAGCGCAGATACATAATAAAGGGCGGTCCCGGAACGGGAAAGAGTAGTCTTATGCGCCTTATTGCCCGCCGCGCAGAGCAAAAAGGACTTATTGTTGAGTATTATTATTGCTCGTCAGATACGGAGTCCCTTGACGGAGTTATTATTGGTTCGAGAGTTGCCATATTTGATGGAACGGCGCCGCACTCCTACGATACCGTGCTTGCAGGAGCGCAGGACGAAATAATAAATCTCGGACAGTTCTGGGATTCGGAAGCCTTAGAAGGTAGACTTTCGGATATACGGGCGCTTGGAGCGCGTAAGAAGCAGGCGTATTCTGAGGCTTACGGATATCTTGCGGCGGCAAGCGCCATAAGAAGCGTTGCGGACGGTTCGGTTATGGCTTGCGTT
>SVQL01000111.1 GCA_015065365.1 Oscillospiraceae bacterium
ACAAATGTTAGAATAACATTCGTTTCATCGTTTTTGGTTTTAATGTTTAAATTTTAATAAAAATAAAACTGCGAAGATATTTTTAGAATGTAGGGGTCGACGTCCTCGGCGACCCGTTATAATTAAATAAAAAAAAGAAAGACGGCGGTGCGTAGAGTCCGCCGTCTTTCTTTAGTTTACAGTTATAAGCGCTTCGCGCGTTATGATTTTGCTTCGCAAAAGTTATGATATGATTGCCCTCTATCTTCAAGCTGCGCGTCAGCGCATCATAACGATGCGAAGCATCTCATAACTCATAACTTGCCCGTAGGGCAATCATAACTGCGCCATAGGCGTCCCCACAAGCTCTAAATTCTCTCCACCAAATCAGCAATAAGCCCGTCGTTGTTGGAGCAAAGGCAGAGGTCGGAGATATTCTTAATTTCGGGATGCGCGTTTGAGGGACAAACGGCGACGTCAGCCGCCAAGAGCATCTCTGCGTCATTCAGGTAATCGCCGCAGGCGTACACGGTATAGTCCTCTCCCATAAAGCGGTGGACGTAATCCATAAGACTACTTCCCTTATTCACGCCCACAGGCTGCAAATCAATAATAGTCGGCCACGACTGCGTTGCGCTGAACTTATCGCCGAACACCTCTGAAATTCGCGCCATAGCCTCATCGATAATATCAGCATCAATACGCACGACCACCTTATAAATGGTAAGACTGTGCCACTCGTCCGTGGGCTCAATAAAATTGCGAGTATCTCCGTATCTCTCCATATCGTACGCAAGATATGGGTTTTTAAGGTCGTCTGGCGTGCTTGCAAAGCAATAATCCTTGACGGAGACGCGTATTCCCGCCGAAGGATATTCACTGTGTACAAAATCAACAACAGCCAAAGCATCCTCTAATGGCACCTCGTGCGTCGTCACTGCCTCTCCGCTCAAAAAATCGTGGATACACGCGCCGTTGCAAGTGACGGCAGGCATATTTACAAGTCCTTCGATATTCGGCACAGCTCCCGCCGCGTGAAGCGCTACGCGCCCCGTTGCAACGGTAAAATGACCGCCGTTCGCCTTAAAATATTCAATAGCCTCAAGATTTCTCGCTACGACGTTCTCTTCGTCGTCAAGAAACGTGCCGTCAAGGTCGGTCACTATAATTATTTTTTCAAACTTCTTCATTGATTTTCTGTCCTTAATATCGCAAGCAGCCTTTCAAAATACTCGGGAAGCTCTGCTTGCAGGATAAGCTCCTCGCGCGTGCGGGGGTGCGTAAGGCGCAGCTCCTTGGCAAAAAGGCATTGCCCCGAAACAAGGCTCTTGTGCTTCTTTTCAAAGGCGGTCGAGCCGCCGCCGTAAACCGCGTCACCGAGAAGCGGGTGCCCGATGCTTGCCATGTGAACTCTTATCTGGTGGGTGCGCCCCGTTTCAAGCTCACAGCGCACCAAGGTAAAGCCACCGAAGCGCTCAACGACCTGCCAATGAGTCACCGCTCGGCGGCTCCTTGCAGTATCCGAGCGTATGACCGCCATTTTTTTTCGGTCAACGGGGTGTCTGCCTATCGGCGCGTCAACCGTTCCGCTGTCCTCGCGGAAGTTACCCATCGCGATGGCGTAATATATTCTCGAAACCTTATGCTCCTTGATCTCGTCAGCCAAAAAGGCGTGCGCCGCATCGTTCTTTGCGACGACCAAAAGTCCGCCCGTGTCCTTGTCAATTCGGTGGACGATGCCGGGCCTTACTACACCGCCAATCCCCGAAAGACTATCGCGGCAATGATAAAGAAGCGCGTTGACAAGCGTTCCGTCGGGGTTGCCCGGCGCTGGGTGCACCACCATTCCCTTCGGCTTGTTCACCACGATTATATCGCTGTCCTCATACACAACGTCAAGCGGGATATTCTCGGGCTTTGCCTCGGAAACGTCGGGCTCGGGCAGAGTGACGCTCACGACCTCGCCGCCGCGAAGCTTATAGTTCTTTGCCACCGTCTTGCCACCGACGAGTATGCTTCCCTCGTCAATAAGGCGAGCCGCCGCAGAGCGCGTAAGCTCCGTCCTCTCCGCCACAAAAGCATCTATTCTCTTTCCCACATCAAAAGAATCGGAGGCGAGGTCCTCGATCCTATCCGTCATATCCGAATATTCAAGCATACCTTCACCTCCGTATTTGGGATGCGTTTTTTTCGCTTTTTTGTAAAAAAGCTTGGCAAAAAACTTCAAAAAATAATTTCTGTTTATTTATTAATTATCCTTTTCGGGATCAACTTCCGCACTTGCTTCTGTTGCTTCTGATGTTTCTGCCGTTGCTTCTGACGTTTCTGCCGTTGCTTCTGCCGCCTTCGCGAGCTTTTTCTTCGCTCTCTCCTTCTTCTCGTCGGAAATTATGGAGCATATAAGCCACAGCATCAAGATCGCGCCGCCGACGCACACGCATGCGTCCGCAAAGTTGAATATGTACTTCCAAACGGTGGGAAAAGCGCAAAAGTCTATAAAGTCTATAACCTGACCGAAAAACAGCTTCTCACCGTAGAAAATGCGGTCTATAAGGTTTCCTATTCCACCTGCCGCTATCATAGAAATCGCAAGGCACGCCCAAATGCTGTTCGGACGGAATTTCCAAAGATACACGAGCATCGCGCCAATCGCGACAAGCGGTATTACTATAATAACCCAACGCATACTCGGGGGAAGCTCGGAGAGCATTCCCATTGCTATGCCGGGATTTAATTCGTATCTTAAATTGAGTACGCCGTCAATAAGCGGAATACACTGTCCGTATTCCATCAGGTTGCTCACCATAAGCTTGCTCACCTGGTCGATAAGCACCAGCGCAACTATTACTATTATCCAAGGTATCAATTTTTTCTCCTATCAAGACCGTCTGACCGAGGTCTTACAAATATTTCTCCGCCGAAAGGCGGTATCTTCCCTTTCGCGTTACGTCGCTTACGGACAAAACGCGATACTTGCCGTGCCCACGCACGGTTACCAGACACGGGGCTGTAAGAGTTCTGTCGGGGCGCTCCTCACACTCGTAGTCCACCTCGACGAGTCCCGCTAAAACAGCTTCCTTTGCCTTCTCTCTTGCAAAATTGCAGAGCGCGGCAACCACACAGTCAAGTCGCGCCGACGCGACGGTGTCACTTACCGCTGCAAATCGCCTTTCGGGTATTCTCACCTCCGAAAGCGCAACTGCCTCCGTCCTTACCTTATCGTTTGCGACCTTGGTAAGCTCCTCCTCAAAAAAGCGAGCCATAGCCGCATCGCAGAAAATATACGCCGTCTCTCCGCTCTCGCCGAGCACGAGTATGTCGCCGACAACAGAGCGTTCCACGCCAAGCCCCAGAACCGAGCCCATATAGTCGCGGTGCGAAAGCTTGCGGTAGCCGCTCGCGCTTATCCTGACCGCCGCAACCGTGTCGGTATATCCGTAGTCAGCAAGCCCGTCTGCGCCCATATTCGGCTCCATGTAGTCCGGAAGTATCGCAATTCGTACTCGCTCCGCGCCCGAATATCCGCCGAGCGACAAAAAGTGTACGCCCTTACGCCTGAGGTACGCGCTCGCGTAATGCGCATCGCGCGGCGTTAAAAATCCGCTCAGACCAAGCTCTCCCGAAAGCGCACAATCTAAAAGATCGTCAAGCCTTGCGTAAAGCTCTGCGGTTTCCCTCTCTGTACTCATATTACGGCAGTATAATCAATAATACGGAAATGATGATGTACGTCACCAAAAAAGAAACGTCTATGGGCAGTCCCGTGAACCAATTCAATTTGTCAAAAAGCATTCTCACAGGGTAAATAAACGGCTCAGTGATTGCGAAAAGGAAATCAGTGAACCTATTGCCGTCCATCGGGAACCACGACAGGATAGCCCTCGCGAGCATAGCAAGCTGAATTGCCGTGAGAAAAACTATAACTACGTTCTTTATAACGATCAATGCTATTTCCAAAGCCGTGCTTCTCCTTTCAGAATTTTAGTTTTTCGTTTTTTAAGGGTAATCTCATTCAAAGCACGGGAGTGTCTCAAATGCAAATTTGAGACACTCCCTGTTTAGGGGATAGGCAAATTTGAGCAAGAAGCGTCGTTATTCGAGGCGTGAGGCGTACAAGTGTACGTCGAGCCTCGAAAACGGCGGTAGAAAAAGTCCATTAAAATTGAAGAAATTCGTAGAATTTCCACTTATTACTGTCTCATTTACAAAACTTCAATGTAA
>SVQL01000013.1 GCA_015065365.1 Oscillospiraceae bacterium
AGGAGGAGATCGAGGGGCTTGAGGAAATGGCGGTCCACGAGGATGAAGCAGAGGAGGGCGTGGACGTCGTCGGCGTTGCTTGGCCCGAGAGCATAAAGAGAAACAAAATTTACCGCTACGATCCTAACGGAGAAGTGTTGAACCGCGGTGATATAGTTCTCGTACCGACGATGGACAGAGAGAAAAAGAGGGAGGTCATTCGTGAGGCAACGGTCGTAGACGGAAACTACAAGATCGATCCCGACACGCTTCCCACGCCATTAAAGAAGATAATCAAGGTTATCAAGCGTAAAATGATAGAAATAATCACGCCGAACGTAGGCGCAGCAGCCGAGTCGGCAGAAGCCCTCAAGGAGGGTGAGGATACCGCAGAATAAGCGGTAGCTACATCAGAAGGAAAGGAGATAAATAACGTGACGAAAAAGCGCAATAACGCGATCATTTTGATTACGGTCTCCTTTCTTTTCTGCTTTTTAAGCATAGGCTTTGCTCTGGTCAACGATGAGCTGAACGTATTCGGCTCTCTTTCGTGGGACCTTGCGAGGTCTACCATCCTGGAGAGCGGAGACGTTGTAAACGACGCTATTATTGACGTGGCGGACGGAAGAGCCGTCACTCGGATAGTCGTTGACACTCAGGAAAATCAGCAGGCGGCTCTTGATGCCGCAGGCGTTAAATGGAACGAGGGTATAGAGGTGCAGGTTGCGGACTGCTCCGAGATCATGATGCACTACGTTGACGGAACTGTCTACGTGCTCTCAAAGGGAGACCGAGATATCCTCGTCAATCCCGACAGCGAGGGGCTGTTTGCGTCCCTTGATACCGTCGAGGAGATCGTTCTCCATAATTTCGATACGGCGAATACGAGAAAAATGAACGAAATGTTCCGTGGCTGCACCGCGTTGCGTACTATTTACGCTATGAAAAGCTTTGACGTGAGCTCCGTGACGGATTCTGCGGATATGTTTGCGGAGTGCTACGCGCTTTACGGCGGAATGGGGACTTACGTATATCCCAATTATCCCACGGAAAGCGCGACCAATAACGGCTTGGATTGCACGATGGCGCGCCTTGACGGAGAGGGAGGTAATAAGGGATATCTGACAGACTCCTTCCATCACTTTGCCGCTTATTTTGAGAGCAACGTGCTTCGCGCGGGCGGCAGAGATTATACGGTCGAGGGAACGGAGGCGACCTTCGTTATCAGTAACTCAACGGATTCCGCAACCCACTCTCAGATAGCGCTTCGCTATCTTTTAACGGTTGAAATATTTAAGGACGGCGCTTGGGTGGAGCATACCACCGAATGGAGATCGATGGCGGCAAACCGTATGGTGACCGATGAGCTTTCCGTGACTCCCGTTACGGTGGACGGCGTTACCTACGACAGAGTCCGTGTGACGGCGGCGTGCGCAAGCGGCTCGCTTGACGCGCTCAGCGCTGAATTTATTTTTACTTACGGTGAATATAACGCGGAGTACTCATACGGTAACGGCGTTATCTATTTGACACTGCAAACGCAGGACAGAGGCGGTGAATACAGCTTTGCTTGGGTGAGCGGTATTGCTCCCGATAATTCAGACCCTAATCTTGTATTTTCGAACGTCGAGTCGTCGGCGCTTGGCTTGAGCGGGGAACTCAACGAATACACGGCTTATCAATTCTGCTTCTTCGTGACGGACACAGGTCTTCGCGCGGCGCTTGAGTCCGCTGCGGACGATGAGGCGCGTCTTGCCTTGATGAAAAACTACGTAAGCGTAGCCTTGACGGGCGAACAAAACTAAGGAAAGGAGAGAGCTTATGCAGACTAAAATGAAAAAAATATTGAGTCTCGTTTTGTGCGTGGCAATGATTTTGCCCGTGCTTACGATGCCTATTTTTGCATTTGACGGAACGGAAGAACTTAATACGGGCGCAGAGCTTCTCTCTGACGCAAATAAGGACGGCATGGATGCCGTAACGAGTACGCAAACCGTTACCGTAGACGGTGTCGATTACATAATTGAGCGTACTACCCGTTGTATCGGAACCCGTACGTACAGTGTACAGATCCGCTTACGCTCGGCAGTGGAGTCCACGGACGCTCCTGCGCACATATCCTCGGCGCAGAACGGCTATATGACGGTAACTCAGGCAGGCTGGTATCTCTTGGAGCTGTGGGGCGGTGACGGCGCTGACGGCGCGGACAACGTCGGTATGGGCCCTGGTCACCTTTTGGACAGAAAAACCTTTGATGGCGGAAACGGCGCTAACGGCGGTTACGTCTACGGTAAGGTATGGCTTGAGGCTGGACAGACGCTCGTTTATACCATCGGAACGAATGGCTCGCAGTCGCTGGCAAGTGACAGTGACGCGGGCGGTGAAAACGGCGAAGGCGGTATCCACGGAACGGGCGGAAGTCTTGTTGTCGGTAGTGGAGGCGGCTTCTCGGCGCTTTATTTCTTTGATAAGGGAGAATTTGATACCGAGTGGGTTACCACGACGGGAGTCAATATTCCCGAAAACGCAAGACTTTCCAAGTACGTAATGATCGCGGGCGGCGGCGGAGGCGGCGGCGCGGGAGCGGGAACTGCGGTTTTCCCCTACGACGACAATTTTGCGCCTAACGGCGGTATGGGCGGTACGGTTACCAACGGCGCATCAGTTACGCTCAAGGGTGAGAGCTACGCAGTAGAGGGATATATTTTTTCGGGAGCTAACGGTCGCTCCAGCCATACCTCGAACGAATACGTAGGTATCGGCGGTACGGCAGTCCCCGGTCCAAAGGTACAGACCGAGCTTGGACTTACGATGGATCAGCGTCCCGCTAACGACTGGACGGGAACTCATACCGACGAGTCGCCATACGGCGCGGGCGGTACGGGTAACTTCCGAGGCGGCGGAGGCGGCGCAGGCTTTACCGGAGGCTCCGGCGGTAATATGACAAGCTCTCTTGTACCCACGAACGTCGGTGGCGGCGGAGGCGGCTCGTCCTTTATTGCCGACCACGTTACGTATCTTGACGCAAACGGTAATTCTGTGACCAAGCAGGTCTTTTACGATATTGCAAACGACGAGAGAGCAAATCCCTATTTAATGCCCACGAACGTTGCGGACTCTAACCGCCACGCGGGCGTTGGCGTCGGTGGTGCGTGCGAGATAACGTATCTTGGAAACGACGACGATCTTTCCTTGCACGCGCTTCAAAACGTTACCTTTACGGGTACGGTCAGCCGTTATTTTACGGTAAATCAGACGTCCTCGGCGTCTACGGGTACGATTTCTTATTCCGAAAACGCATCGGGAGAGACGACGGTAACGGCTACGGGCCTCGATATTTCGCCCTCTGCGACGGGAGTTTCTTCTAAAGTCGCGGCTATCAATCTGGTGGTGGTCGCGAGGTCGGACTTTGCAGGCGGAAACAGCGTAAAAATGGTGCATGATCTTACGGCTCGGTTCCTCGATCCTCATGATACATCAAAGACGATTACACTGAACGCGGAAGAAAACGACACCATGGATTGTGTCAACGTGCCTTTGCGCATGGAACTCAAAACCAAGTCGTATACGACCTCGATCACTCCGAAAAGCTATAACGTGACTGATTTTTACGAGGATTCTTATGCCTCGGTGCGAAACAGCTTGTCCTCTTATTGGCAGTACGATTATATCAACAGTATAGGCGATTACGAGGTTTATCTGAACGACTCGAAGGTTACGGGAACGGTTTCTGTCTCGTCTACGACTACGTTTTCGGTTCGTTATACGGTCACGCTCAAGACACCTTCAACGGAGTCCGAGGTCACGGTTGGTCCCGTGAATGAAATATCGTCGCTCCAGACGAAGAACGCCGTCGTTTCGATAGTTCCGCAGGAAACTGCCGTACTGAATAACATCAGCACGACGGTCAGCCGCGGCTTGGAATACACTAACGGACAGTATTTATTCAAGGTTAATCTTGATCAGACTACGGAGCAGGTAAGCTTTCCGTCTACTCCCTCGAACAGCGCTACTTCGGGTAACGGCTCGTATGAGGTTAAGATCAGCGGCTGGTACTATATTCAGGCGTGGGGAGGAAACGGTCAGGCGAGTCAAGGAACGCGTACGTTAAGATATAACGGAAATACACGTATAAGCGTAGGCGGTGCTTCCGGAGGAGCGGGCAACTACGTTTCAGGATATATCTACCTCAAAGAGGGCACGTTCGTGGATTACGTTGCAGGAGCGGCATTGGTAGATCCTGCATCAGGTACATATTGGGAGGACAGTACGGCTCAGCACCCCTCAAGCACGAGTGCGGTCGGATACAGTGATTCTCCCGGAGGAACGGGAGGAAATTATACCTCGGTTTCTATTGGCGGAACGCCTCTGTTAATTGCAGGTGGCGGTGGAGGAGGCGGCGGTTCTGCGGCAGCCTCAACGACCGGATTGTCAAGTCCGAAAACCGGTCAGGGTACCGCGGGAAAAACCAACACAACGGTTTCAAATACCTTGCTTTTGGACGCAAATCAGGCAATTGATGCATCTGCGTACAACGGTGAGACGGGCGAAGAGGGAGACGCTTATGCGAAGTATCCCGTAATCAGTAATACGTATAGAGCTGACGGCGGAGACGGCGGAGACGGCGGCTCTAACTACCGATACTCCGAATTAACTGACGGTTACGATTATACGGGCGAGGGAAGAACTCTTACCTCCGGTATTAAAGCGACCGCTTCTTCATATACGACGTCCAAGTCCAGCGGAAAAGCAGGGCAGGTATCTATTACGCTGCTTGAGTCTGACGGCGCAATAGATGCAAGAGAAAATTTGAGCGAAAGCCAAATCGAGATTGCTATTTCTCAATATTTTGACGTGGTTGGCGTGACGGCAGAGGGAAACAGCGTTACCTTTTCTTATACCTCCTCTCCCATTGATATGGCGGATAACGGAACGGGAACGTATTTGTCTATCGCTACGTCATATACCGCTTCAATTGTTAAGGAGAGTACTAACATTACCTATAAGGCAAGTCCTACGGTGATAATTACGCTTGAGCCTAAGGACGGATTCCTCGGCGGTAACGACGTTCCCGTGGTGCTTTACGATAAGCTGGGCGGCAGCGCGACGGACGCGCAGACTCTGCCCGACCGCGGCGTGCGCGTTACTAAGGGCGCGGATTTTATGCACTCTCCCGCAGTTAATACCACGGACTTTGCAAACGTTGAGCTTAATTACGATTTTGAGGTGGGTGTTGGTGAGACTCCCGTCTTTGAAACGAACGATAAAACCGTGATGCTGGGCGAGTCGCTCCGCGAAAACGAGCTTTATACCGTCCGCTTCCCGTCTTATACGGGTGAGGACGCTTGGAAGGACGATTTCGTTACCTTCACACCGCCCACAGACAATATTATTACACCTACTAAAACAGCCGAGTATGCGCTTTCCGTCGGTCTTGAGCCTATCGGTAAGGCGGAAAAGGCTATCATACAGGCAAGCGTAGATAATATCACGTATTCGCTGACAGCAACTGTTTACGTAAACGTTAGCGTGGTATACGACGTGGAAAATCTTACCTCTACGGGCGTTTCCACTATTCCTTACGGAACGGAGTATCGCTTTGAGATTGCACCTGTGTCGGGCTATCTGTTGCCCGATTCCGTTCGCGTTTATATTGTTGACGGAGAAAGCCGCACCGAGCTCGTAAGCGGTGTCAGCTACCGTCAGTCAAGCGGCGAGGTCGTTATTTCTGCAAGCGCCGTAACGGGACATTTGGAGATAGTGGCGACTGCAAAGATACGCACGTATTCTATCTACGTCAGCTATGCTTACGACGTGGCGGGCAATACCGCGCCGAACGCGACTGTGTTTGATAACGGCGGAGCAGGATACGCGCCGGGCGAGAGCATCGACGTTGACGCTCTGCTCTCAACCATTGTAACCCCCGAGGCCATAGAGGGATATACCTATGCGTGGGCTTACGACACGGCGGACGGCGAAAAACCGACCGTGATGCCCGCGAACGACCTGTGGATATACGGCTCTTATGAAAAGAACGTATACACCTTGACGGTTTACTATTACTACGAGGGCGGAGCTCAAGTGGCGGCAGAGGCTGTTACCAAGGCAGTGATATACGGAGACAGCTATTCCGTAACCTCGCCCATTATCAAGGGCTACCGCGCTGATCCCGCTATCGTTGCGGGCACGCTTTCTACGGCGGGTAACGTAGAGATTACAGTTACCTATTACGCATCTGAGGAGGAGGTAACCATTCTTCTGCTCAGAAAGGACGGTACGGAGCTGCGCGAAGCCATCAACGAAAGGTTGACGACAGGACAGAGCAAGACCTACCGTATCGCTGAGGAATACGCGGTAGAGGGCTACACCCCCGAGGTGGAGACCGTTACGGTCAACATGGACGGCGACAGCCAGACGGTTATCGTGTACTATCTGCCAAACGTATATAACGTTACCTTCTCGTATCAGTCCTCCGCAGAATATCCCGACTTTGATTTCTCGTCGGCAACTCTTGCGGGCGGAAACCAAAAGAGCGTTACCTACGACGAGATATACGGCTACGACTCGCTTCTTAACGAGTATAACGGTCTGCCCACGCCGCAGATCGCGGGCTTTACCTTCCTTGGCTGGTATCTTGACGGCGCGAAGGTCACCGAGACCTCCACTGTAAAGACCGCAAGCGATCATACTCTGGTTGCAAGGTGGGATGCCCAAGAATTTAAGCTGATTATTAAGTACAGCTTCATTTACGAGGCGGGCGATTATCTGCCCGACGGCAAGTCGCTTGATGACGTAATAGCAGAGCTTACAGCGGCAGAGTACGTGACGAGCGTCAAGTACGGAAATGCGTATAGCATCAAGTCTCCCGTATTTACGGGCTATAAGCCGTACACGGACTTCGGCTTTGCAAGCACGCAGAAGGAAGCGCAGACTGTCAGCGGAACTATGCCCGCGCAGAATCTCGTAATCCTCGTGGATTACGCCATTAACGTCTACACGGTTACCTTTAAGGACCTTTCGGGAAAGGGAATTACCTATTCCGACTGGGACGGAACGGGAGAAAAGCCTGCATCGGTTGCTTCCGATGCGTACGGTACCACGTGGACGACTATCAAGGTCAAGCACAATGTCGCTCCCGTTTATCCTTTGGGAGAGAGCGGCGTTAAGATGCCCTCTCACAACGAAAACCGTACTAACGACCGCTATACCTATCAATTCCTCGGCTGGATGAACGCCGACGGAAGCAAGACCTACGACGGTGTGTCGGCACTTCTTGATAATGCTACCGAGGACTTTACTTATTACACACGCTTCCATGCTACCGAAAATATTATCGGTGTCAAGGTAAGCTCTATCAACTATTACTTTACGAGCGTCAGAGAGGCTCTTGAGTTTGCCAAGGCAAATCTCGCGAGCGCCACGACGCTTACCTTCCGCCGAAACGCGCACAACGGCAAGAGCATCTTGCTCAACGGCGATACTCTCGTCTTTGATGCGGACTTTGCGGCAGTTGGCGGATATTCGCTGACGGTTGACGTGCGCGGCTACGCGCTTTACACCACGAACGGTGAGAGCGTAGTGGACAATCGCAGCGCGGCTGCGTTTGATCTCGTGCTTGCCGATACCTCGGCAACGCCCGGCAGCATGACGGCAGAGGGAAGCGGCAACGTAATTGCTGTCAACAGCGCGTCAGGCTCGCTTACCGTCAGCGCGAAGATCGCCATCGCGGCAGCATCGACGGACGCAGACGCTACGGCAATTCGCTTCGTAACCCAAAACGGCGCTTCCTGTATCGCGTCGGGCGCGTGGTCGTTGACGGCAAGCGCTCCCGTGGGTACGGCTATCGGTCTGCATCTTGCGGACACGGCAGTGGCAAGTAACGCCTATACCTCGCTTTCATCGTCGGCGCATGCGATTACGGCAATGGGACGCGTGGCGTACGGCGTTAAGAGCGAAGGACTCGGCTCCTTCGGAAGCAGCTCGTACGGCTATGGCGGAAGCATTGAGGCAAGAGGCGAAACCGAGGCTTACGGTATTTACGGAGCTCCCGCGGCGTATCTGTCCTCTACGGCAACCGTTACCGTCAACGCAAGCGAGACGGGCGGTGTGGCATACGGCTTAAAGGAGGTTGCCGCTTATACGGCAACGGCTTCAGCGCCTACCTTTACAGTTAATGCGCCTCTCGGTACGGCGTACGGCTTTACCGTGTCTGGGGATATGAGTGTCACGTACGGAATTTTTGACGTCAGCGGCAAGACGGCTTACGGCATTATAATTCCGAACGGAGCGACACTTACCTTGCAATCACTCACACTTGACGTCAGCGGAGCTTCGACGGCGGTTGGTATAGAAATTCAAGCAGGTGGAACGCTCGTCCGTTCCGGCTCTACGACCTCCGTTATCCGTGTCAGCTCGTCGAACGGAAGCGCTTACGGTGTTAAAAATCACGGTACGGTTTCTTCAATTACCGCGAATATTACCGCTACGGCAAAGCAGAACGCTTACGGCTTGTATAACGCCGACGGAACGGTTACGGCAAGCGGTATAAATTCCACGGCAATGCGTACCAAGGCTACCTCCACGGAGGGAAATGGCTACGGTCTTTACAGTGCCGGCGGAAGTGTTGGTACTTCTTCGGATTGCCTTGATATAGGTGTATTTGAAGGCTCGTCCTACGGTATCTACTGTACGGACGGAAGCATTTACGTATCGGGCAACAATCTGTATTTCAAGGGCGCGGATGAGGAAAATGCTATCTATGAAAGCACGAGAGCTACGTATCCCAACGGCGTACAGATAAAAACGGGATATTTACAGGTAGCGGCAAACGCAGGCACCTCCTACGAGGGCTTCTATCGCTTGGGCAGAGAATGGACTATCACGTTCGTTACCAACGGTGGCAACGAGATCGAGTCAATAACCCAGATATACGACACGCCCCTGACGGCTCCCGAGCACCCCAAGAAGCTCGGATATGAGTTCCTCGGCTGGTATTCCGACGAGGCTTTTAGTACGGCGTATAATATCCCCACAAGAATGCCTGACGGAGATAAAACACTTTACGCAAGGTGGAGCCTGATCGAGTATATCTATACCTTCGATACCGAGTCGAAGTCCGTGGTGGTGACATTCAACGCGAATTATCCGTCTGCCTCCGGCATGGCGGCAAAATCCGCAGTGGTCAGCATTCCGAAGGGAATGACGATCGATAAGAATTCTTCGTATCTTGCAGATATCGGCGCTGATTGGATCTTTGACGATCTGACCTGCTTCAACGGTACGACGATGTATATCTTCACCGGCTGGTATACGGGAACGACGCGTACCGACGCAGGCTACGTTTCGCTAAATAACGACCTGTATGAGTATGCGGACGAGGACGGTGAGCTTACGCTTTACGGCGGTTGGCAGACGATCAGCTATGCCGGCGCCGGCTTGCAAATCCCGCACCAGGGAGAGGGTCGTGCTTATAAAGAGTTCTCTACGGAATTTTACAGCTCTACGAATTACCTGTTTATGTATTACGTGGTGCCTGCGAATGGAAATTACGTTGTGGAGACGGGTAACTACTGCGAAAGCAGCACAAGCACGTATTCCAGAAAGTATCGCTATTGTGCAAAGTATTCCAATAGTGGCTCGTCTACGACTGTCAACTCCAATACGACTATCTACGGAAGTAAGACGGATAACTCGTACGGCGGAGTCGTGAATTATAACAGTGCCAAGGCAGGCGAGGTCATTCTAATCCGCTGGTATCGCCGAGGCACGACGAACTATCTGAATACGGGCGTATATGCAAGGATAGGCAGTGTAAGTCTTTCCGCAAATTCGCAGCTGTCAGACGTCTCACAGATGATCAATCCTGTGCTTACGGCTTCGCGCGATTTCCGCCCGCAGCATATCTATACCGTAGAGATGGGCGAGGTCGCGCTCCCGATGGCAGAGAAGTCGGGATATCAGTTCCTCGGCTGGTCGGAGCAGGCTGTGACGGCGGATAAGAGTCAAATGATGATAACCCTGACTCCCTCGCTCGTTGATGAGCTTGAAACGTGGCGTAATCGAGGCGTTCTCGACCTGTATTCACAATGGGGTGAGATAACGTGGGACAGCTACTATTCGCCTGGCCGACATATGACCTACGAGTCGGTGCTTTCAACGGACGTCGGAGCTATCCGCAAGGACGGAACTATCACTCTGCGCTTCCAGACCGAGCACGCGGTCGATGCCGAGGCAAGCTTCCGCTTCAGTGGCGGCTTGACGGCAGGCACGATCCTTACGCTCATAGACTTTTCCGACGGTACGCCCGTATACTATACCTATACGGTAACCGAGGACGGAGTAACCGAGGTTTTGGCTTCTTCCTTTACGGAAATGGGAAGTAAGGCAAACACCTACCACGGACAAAGCAATCACGTATTGCTTCAGATATGTTACGCTAACGCGGACGTTGCGATAGACGAGGAAACGGTTGGTATCGTCGTGGACGATCTCACACCCGAGATCGAGCTGACCTACCGCTTGCTCGAAACGGCGGTCACTCCCAATACGGGAGAGGACGTCAGCATGACGTATCTTGATACGCGCGAGACTGTTTTGACGGTCCCCGCTATTTCGGGCACGGGGCTTGCCTCGACAGACCGTATCTTTATACGTGTCAGCTGGGGAGAGCTTACCATGGCGCCGGGCGTTATCTTCACGATGGACGGCGCTACGGTTACCTCTTACGGTAATCACGGTATCGTGCTCGCAACAAATCTGACGCTTTCCGACCTTGCCGACGGACAGACGATGACTCTGTACTATACTATGGAAACCATGCGCTTCTGCGAGTTTGAAGGCAGGGAATTTACCTTTGAGCTTTACGCAATGCCCGACGGAAAATACGACGGTATGCGTACGATATACGCGTCCGATATCGCTCTTGTCGCTTCGTTTACACAAATCTTGACGCTTACCGAAACGCCGACGCTTCAGCTCTCCGATACTATCGTTAAGACGGTCGCGCCGAACGGCACGCTCAATATCGGCGGCATTAGCTGCAGTGACGAAAACGCGGAGATACTCGTATATCTGTACGAGCTTGATTCCGAAACGGGAGTATATTCGGTTACGGCAAGCTGCGAGGCGCTTTTGAGCGCTGACGGCGGATACCGTATTGACGGAGACGGTCGTCTGATACGCATTTCGGATACTGCCGAGGAGCTTCCTGTCGTTACGAACGGCGAGTTAGAGCTTCCGATTTCCGAGAGCGCGGCAGAGGGAATTTATTATCTGAAATTCGTCAGTGGAGATAAGTTCCTGTATTTGCCGTTCCGTGTCTTTATCGAATCCACGCCCGCAAATTAAAATTTTGAGGGTGGAGTTGTTCAGATGCACAAGCCGTGACTTGGTTCTCAACCTTATGGCAGAGAGCCGAGCCACGGCTAAAAATTTATAATATAATGGCATAAAAACGAAATGCTCGTATATATCGTCGTATTCGATAAGACCTCGTTTTCAATAAGCCAAAAGCTCTTTTCGGACATTACTTCGTTTATCAAGGATAGGTATATAGAAGAACCGCTTTGCTTTAAGGCTGCCCGTGTCGAAGCGTGCGAATGCGCGCCGTATCCGTCGGGAAGTCTTGACGAGCGCTTAAAGCAGATAGACGAGAGCTTTTCAGAGATGCTTCTGCGAAAGATCGACGAGCGGGGAATGACCGATGCGGAGTGCTACAAAAAAGCGAACGTTGACCGTAAGTTGTTCTCTAAAATCCGCAGTAACGTAAATTATAAGCCGAGTAAAACTACTGTTATTGCCTTCGTAATTGCTTTGGAGCTCTCCCTTGACGAAACCGAGGATATGCTTCGCAAAGCGGGATTTGCACTGTCGCACAGTAATAAATTCGATATTATAGTCGAATACTTTATAAGCCACGGCAACTACAACATTTATGAAATTAACGAGGTTCTGTATCAGTTTGATCAGAACGGTTTAGGAGTGTAAAATGGTTAAATTTATCTGCTATCCCAAATGTACCACCTGCCAAAGGGCAAAAAAGTGGCTCGACGATAATAAGATTGAATATGAATTCAGAGATATTAAGCTTGATAATCCTACGTCCCAAGAGCTGACGGCGTGGTACAAGCAAAGCGGTCTGCCGCTGAGAAGGTTCTTTAACACAAGCGGACTATTGTATAAATCCCTTGACCTTAAAAACAAGCTTCCTGCGATGACAGATGATGATATGTTAAAGCTTCTCGCAAGTGACGGTATGCTCGTAAAGCGTCCTTTGCTTATCGGGAAAGACTTTGTGCTTGTCGGTTTTAAGGAAGCCGAATGGAATAATATCAAGTAAATAATTTGTCGCCTGCCATGCGACCAAACCTCCTTTTTTGCGTGCTATAATTAAGGCACAAAAACAAAAGGAGGTTTTTCTTATGAAGAACAACGTAACAGAACTCGTATTTATTTTGGACAGAAGCGGATCAATGGAAGGCTTTGAAGCGGACACGATCGGTGGATTTAACTCCACTCTTGAAAAGCAGAAAAAGCAGGACGGCACGGTGTACGTTTCCACGGTGCTTTTCGACAATGAGAGTGAAGTCATTCACGACAGGCTTGATATTAATGAAATCAGACCGATGACACGAAACGATTATCAAGTGCGCGGTTGTACGGCACTTCTTGACGCCGTAGGAGGTGCAATTCATCATATCGGAAACATTCACAAGTACGCGCGTCCCGAGGACGTTCCCGAGCACACGGTGTTTATCATTACCACCGACGGAATGGAGAACGCGAGTCACCGCTATTCGAGAAAATGTGTGCGAGAGATGATCAAGCGACAGACTGAAAAATACGGCTGGGAGTTTATCTTCCTTGCAGCCAATATAGATGCAGAGGAAACAGCGGAGGACATCGGTATCCGCCGCGAGCGTGCCGTTAACTACACGCAAGATGAAGAGGGCGTAAGGGCAACGTATGCGGCGATGTGTGAGGCGATAACGTCTGTCCGTAAATGCAAAAATCTTGACGCTGGCAAGTGGCGAGAAGGTCTTGACAAGGATAATAAGAGGAGGAAATAATGCGTGGAGAAATTTACGGAGAGGTCGTAAAGCGGCTTTACTGATGTTGAATTGCGGCGTGATATCTATTGAAATGCGCAAACTTGAAAATCTTTTTCTTTTGTGCTATAAACTTAGGACAGTGAGTGCACAAGTCCGTTAAAGGCGGACAAAAAAACACCCTCCTACGGTAGAATAGAAATATATCTATCATAGGAGGGATTTTTAACACGCTTAAGTATTGGTTGAGTGCAAGATGTGAAAAATATCTACGTCGGAGATAACGTCATCAATATCCGATATATTTCCCATATTGTAAAAATAGGTCTTGCCAAGCTTACTGCTGTCGCAAAGAAGAATTTTTTTCTCACTTTGTTCAAACATAACGCGGCGAATATTGGCTTCCTCTATGGCATTATCAGTCATTCTTCCTTTTTCGTCCAAGCCGTGGCAGGAGAAAAACAAAATATCCGCATTTACGTTTTTCACGAAATCCTCGGCTTGCTTGCCTACGTAGGAAAATGAGTGTATTATCATCTGACCGCCCGTACAAAATGTACGTATATTTGACTCCGCAAGAGCAACGGCAGTCTTTGCTCCGCTTGTTATAACCGTAAGATTTTTAAACTGCGACAAAAAGGGAACTATATGATACGCGCTTGTAGAGCCGTCAAGCATTATTACCATACCGTCCTCTATCATAGCTGCGGCTCTGCGTCCCATTTCGCTCTTTGCGATACTCTTTTCGTTTTCACGAAGAAAAAATGGAATTTCGCGGTATGCGGCAGTTGTATTTATGATAGCTCCGCCGTGAATCTTCGTTATTATTCCTTTGTTGTGAAGCTCTGTAAAATCGCGTCGAATAGTCGGCTCACTTACAAACAGCTTCTTTGAAAGCTCCTTTACGGTTACGGAAGGATTTGCTTTTAATTCTTCAAGTATCAGCTTGTGTCTTTCTTCAATCATCATTTTGAATTTCTCCGATAAATGCTTGTGATTATTTGTGATTATTTTCTGCGTTTCGAATGATTATTTGTAATATTTCTTGGCGTATATTGATTATTTGATGAATTTATGGTTTAATTATAATACAAACAATCAAATTTGTCAATAGGAGGATATATTATGAAAACAAAAGCCGTTAGACTTTACGGGGAGCTTGATATGAGGTTTGAGGAGTTTGAGCTGCCTGAGCTTGGCGCTGACGAGGTGCTTATAAGAGTAGTTACCGATTCGCTTTGCGCGTCTACTTATAAGGCAGTTAAGCAGGGAACGAAGCACAAGAGAGTTCCGCCCGATATTGCCGAAAGACCTATAATTATCGGTCACGAGCTTTGCGGAGATATCGTTGCGGTTGGCGACAATATAAAGGATAAGTGGAGAGAAGGACAGAAGATAGTCATTCAGCCCGCATTAAAGCTTGAATCGGGTTACGACCCTGGATACTCCTATCAGTACGTGGGAGGAAGCGCAACCTATTGCGTAGTGCCGTCCATAGTAATGGAGCGTGGCTGTCTTATTCCGTACGAGGGAGATAACTATTTCGGCGGCTCTTTGGTAGAGTCATTGGGATGTGTGCTTCGCGGATATAAAGGATTTTATCATACGGATTACTCCAACTACGTTCGTACCGATGGAGCAAAGAAGGGCGGAAAGCTCGCAATTCTCGGCGGTGCGGGACCTATGGGTATTGGCGCTGTTGAGCTTGCATTTGGATACGCGGGGGTATCGCAGGTAGTAGTTACCGACCTGTCACAGGAAAGACTTGACTATGCGGCGGCAAAGTGTTCTCCCGAAACAGCGACAAAGCACGGTTGTAAGTTGACTTATCTCAATACTTCAAACGTGGAAGATCCTGTGAAGCTTCTCAAAGAAATTTCCGACGGCGGTTTTGACGACGTATTCGTGATGGTACCCGTCCCTGCGCTGTTTACGATGGCAGAGGAGATTTGCAGAGAGGACGGTTGTGTTAATTTCTTTGCGGGACCTGCTGTACATAATATGCAAGGCTCCCTCAATCTTTACCGTATACATTACGACGGAATACACGTTGTTGGAACTGCGGGAAGTATCCCCGAGGATACGGTGGATACCATACGTCTTATAGAGCAGGAAAAGGTGGACGTTGGTGCTATCGTATCGCATATACTTGGGCTTCGCGCCGTGCCTGACGCAATTCTTGCTATGGAAAAGCCCGGTGGAGCAAAGAAGGTGTGCTATACGGGTATAGATATTCCTATGGTAGCCGTTGACGATCTTGAGGCGCTCGGCAAGGATAATGAGCTTTACAGAGAGCTTGGAAAAATAGTAAAGAAGAATGGTGGACTGTGGTGCGCCGAAGCAGAAAAATATCTGCTGGAAAACGGTCCTAAGATTTAAAAGGAGAGGTCTTTATGAAGATCATAACAATAACCCTGAATCCCGCGTTTGACGTGCATTGCTTCACCGAGCATTTCAATCCTTTTCACGAAAATCTTGCAAGGATAACCGAGCGGGCAGCGGGCGGAAAGGGCGTTAATATATCCCGCGCTCTTACGGCAGCCGGCGTTGAAAATACGGCGCTTGTTGTACTTGGAGATGAAAATGCGGAGGACTTTCGCCGTTGCCTTTCGGAATACGGTATGAACGTTAAGGAAATCGTAGTCAAGGGCCGTATCAGAGAGAATTTGACGCTTCACACAGGTGACTCCCCCGAAACGAGAATAAGCTTTTCCGGCTTTGATGCCGACGATACGTTGCTTCAAAAGGTAGAAGCAGCTCTTGGAGGTATGCTTGACAGCGAAACGGTCGTGACCTTTACGGGCAGAGTCCCCGAAGGAATAACCCTCGGGGCAGTAAAGAAAATGCTTATCGGAATGAGAGAAAGTGGAGTAAAGATAGTTATTGATTCCAAATCCTTTGGAATACAAGACCTTATAGATTGCCGCCCGTGGCTTATAAAGCCAAACGACGAGGAGATAGTCGATTATTGCGATGCTAAAGTCGATAGCCTTGAGGATGCCGCAAACGCTGCTGAAAGGCTTCGTGCTTTAGGCATAGAGAACGTTATGATAAGCCTTGGAGAAAAGGGAGCTGTGCTTGTCTGCGAGAGCGGCAGATTTGCCTCTGAAGCACCTGCTGTAAAGGTGTTGTCTACAATAGGCGCGGGAGATAGCTCCATAGGCGGATTTTTGGCGGCTATGAAGAATGGGGGCTCGTATTCCGATATGCTCAAGACTGCAGTAAGCTACGGCAGCGCGGCTTGCATGACTGCAGGAACGGAGCCTCCTCTAAGAAAAAATATTGAAGAACTGTTAAATAGAGTAGGTATAAGCCGAATATAGATTGCTGTTAATGAAACGGTAATTTAAGGGCTTGTTTTACTCTGAATGTTAGTTGCTCAGCGATGGGATTTACGATAGTAAAAAAAATATAAAAAATTCAAAAAAAATTATAAAAAACTATTGACATTAAGTTTTATTTGTGGTATAATACCAACGTTGCAGCAAAGGACGGCGACAAAATGCTTTAACGTAAGCTGTGTCGCTCCTCAAATTCGCTAACAACCGTTCAAGTTTATATGCACCTTTAGCTCAGTTGGTAGAGCAACTGACTCTTAATCAGTGGGTCCCGGGTTCGAATCCCTGAAGGTGCACCATGAAACTTGAACGGTTTTTTTTTATTCATTTTGCACCTTCAGGGATATCTCACCGCGGGAAGTTGCTACGCAACCCCGGGTTCAGAATCCAGCGTTAAACGCTATGCGTTTAACGCGGAAGGTGCACCATGAAACTTGAACGGTTTTTTTTATTCATTTTGCACCTTCAGGGATATCTCACCGCGGGAAGTTGCTTCGCAACCCCGGGTTCAGAATCCTGCGTAAAACGCTATGCGTTTAACGCGGAAGGTGCACCATGAAACTTGAACGGTTTTTTTATTCATTTTGCACCTTCAGGGATATCTCGCGATGCGCGAGGCGCATTATTTCACATTTGCGATAGCAAAATAAATTACAAAATAAGAAGGCACTTATGCTCCCGCCGTATATTAAATTGACGTATTTTTTAACGGCGGCAGCAAGCCACCGCCCTACGTATAAACAGAGCCTTGCGCAATAAAATTTTATTTATGCGTAAATGTTTTTTCGGGTCGCCGAGGACGTCGACCCCTACAAAAGATTAAATGAAATTTGTTCTCAAAGATTAAATTAATATTTAACCATAATAAAAAAGAATGAGATTGTATTTAATTTCTTGCTTGTAGGGGGCGACGTCCTCGGCGACCCGTTATAATTAAATAAAAAAAGAAAGACGGCGGTGCGTAGAGTCCGCCGTCTTTCTACATCAGAACACACCAACAATATCCAACCAATGAATATTATTTTTTCGTTGTGTCCGTTTAATAATAAATTCGTGGGAAGCTTTTTGGCTCCACCTTTTTCTCGAAAAAGGTGGAACGCGTCCCCGCATCCTCAAAAAACGAAAGACGGCGGTGCGTGGGGATTTGAAAATTAAAATTTGTAGGGCGGGGGTTTATCTCCCGCCGTATATTGAATCGACGTCTTTTGTAACGGCGGCAGCAAGCCACCGCCCTACAAGTAACAACAAGATCCAAATAGCTCCGTTTACGTATAGCAAGTAATAATTGCATGGCTGGCAGGCCAATACACGCGCACGTGTGCATTTCACGGGGGGATATTTATTATACCGCCTAAAAAACGAATTTAATTTGTTTTTTGTGCCGTGGGAATTTCGATTTCACCCTCACTCTTTTCAAAAGCTTTTATTTCCTGTCTGATTAAATAAAGTATTTCTCCGTTCGCCGAGCGACCGTAATACTTCGATATATAGTGAAGCTTATAATGAAGTTCCGGATCAATTTCAATACCAAGGTGCTTATTATTTTTATTTCTCATAAAAATCTCCAAAATTATCTTAATGTAAGTATATTTTAAGATTATTTTATGGTATAATGTTGTAATTATACTTAATTTAAGTATACAAAATATTTGATTGGAGATATTTATGAAAGTTGCAGTTGTTGGTTCAAGAAGCATTTTCGCAACCGATATCGGTAAGTATATATCCGACGGAGATGAAATCGTTTCGGGCGGGGCGGTCGGCGTAGATTCTTGCGCGGCGGAAAATCAATGAGAGCAAAAACGGTAGCAATCAGAATTTCAAAATCTGATACGAGGCGGATTGCTTTCGTATTCAATTTTTTTCTCTTTTTTAGTGAAAAGACGGTAAAAAACCAAGGGAAAAATTAAGATTTTCTACTTGGGAATGAAGAGTCAAAAACCTGTTAATCAAAACGGATTTTTAACTTTTTGTAAAATCATAAAAAATGCAAATGTCAAAATAGTGTTAATCTTACCCAAAAATGTGTCATTGACAATCTCTCTTGTGCCGTGCTATACTGTGTATGTGTATATATCATCTCAAGGAGGTATATGAAGGTGAAGAAAAAGTATATTCCGCCTATGTCTGACGTTGTTAAATTAGAGACCGAGAGTATAATGATTTTTGGTAGCTTTGACAACGATTTGCTTTGGAATGAGTTGTGGGGCGACGAGTATAGTGGAGGTCAATGATGAGAAGACAGAGAAAATTTTTATCGGTTATCGTTTCGATTTTGATGCTGTCGATGCTTATTGGCACGCTCGGGATTTTTTCAGGCGCAGCAGTCTCTGACACGATTTTGTTAGAGGGCGCGCAGATAAGAACCGAAGGCGTTCAAGGGCTTCGCTTTGTGGCTAAGATCGACAAGAGCGCATACTCTCTTACAACGGGAGAAAATGCAAACTTCGGTATTTTGATTATCCCTCAAAATAAGCTCGGTAAGGGAGAGCTTATTGACGTTGATACGGAAACTGTCGGTATAGTTCCTGCAAAGAATATTATGGAAAACACCGACGAATATTACAGGTTTACAGCAGTTCTTACAGGGCTTCCGGCAGAATTTTACGGCACGGAGATAGTTGCCCGCGCATACGTAGAGCAGGACGGGGTATACACGTATTCCAATCAGCTTGCTCGCTCGGTAAAGACTGTTGCCGAGATGATTCTTGATAATATCGACGCTACGGAAACCGAGGTGCAGGTAGCCAACGAGGTATTGGCGAAGTACGAGCAGGTCGGTGACGATATTACCGTCAATTATAACGAAATACTCAATCCGAGTAAGCTTATCGAGTATCCCGAATATCCCGAGGAGATCGCAAGGGATTATATGTACAGCGTAAGCGTCAGACAAAAAAACAACGTAAAAGAGCTGACGGTTTACAATCACGTAAGAGAGTTTTTCTATCAGGACAGATTTGACGGCGGCGACACCAACAGACGCTTCTGTGAGTTCGCATTCAGCGGCTCTGCCGTTACCGTTGACGTTAAGGTCAATACCGATTTCGATACGTATTCGGTAATTCCTACGTCCAAGGGCTTTAAGTCTACGTACGCAGACGGCGTTATCTCCATAACGATGGATAAGCCCGAACAGGTAGTCGTAATTCTTGACGACGACGTAAATACTGCGCTTGCTATCTTTGCGGACGCTCCCGAAACGGACGTACCCGACAAGGACGACGTTGACGTTTACGTCGAGGGCTTTAACGAGATCACTATAAACGCTACGAGCGGAGTTACTCTGAATGATAACGGTGAGTTGAACGTAACCGCGGCATATTGCAATATATATATTGCTCCCGGCGCAGTTCTCAATTCAAGAATTTACGCGCCCGGAGATCAAGGCAACGCTTCAATAAGCTACGCAACGAAGATTTACGGTCGCGGAATAATTCTCGACCCGTATTCCAATATTTACGAATACGATCCAAGCGCTGCAACCACTAACGCTCTGGTAAGACTCGGCGGATATTCAAGCGAAGTAAAGGACGTCAAGCTCTTAGACGCTCGATGCTTTAACCTCAACTTGGACAGAGGCAGTATTACTGTTGATAACGTTAAGATACTTTCAACGGAAATGACGAGTGACGGTATCACAACGGCATACGGGGACGCGACTGTCGAAAACTGCTTCATTTATTGCGGAGACAACGCTATCGTTACGCAGGGAACCGGCAATACATTTGAAAATATAACCATCGGCACGACCTGCTCGGCAATCTATCCCCAGTATGCGTGCAGCGATATTACCTTTAACGATATTTACGTATTCAGAGCAGACGAGGGACTCGTGGCGTTTAAGCACGGTGAAGATGCAAAGACCGTCGTTATAAACAATCTCGACGCGCTCGACTGCGTAAGAACTCCTTGGCTGTTCTTTGCGGAAAACGTTGGAAGCGGTGCGAAGAACGTTACCTTCAATAAGGTTCTGATGAACTATACGACGGGCTCGTCAAACGTAAGCTCATCACCTGCTACGAGCTTGAGCGGATGTACGTTGTTCAAGGGAAGCAGCGCGGGAAGCAATTATACGTTTAATATTACAGATTTGTACGTCGGTGGAAATGCCGTTACAGAAAACAAAACTAATTACTGGTCTGGCCTGAGCGCTACCAAGACGTTCACGTCCTCGGGTGTTACTCCCTCGAAGCTTGCAGGTGACAAGGTTACCGTAAACTACGACTACGACAGAAAGGTTATTATCGGCAACAGAGAGGTATTCCTCGATAATGCTCCGATTACCTTGAGCGGAGAATGGTATCTGCCTTACGACGAGATTGCTCCTCTGTTCTGTGTAACGCCCAACAATCCCGTTACCGTGACGGTTAACGGCGTTAAGCTTATAAGTCTTTCAAATCTCATTGCAAGCGGCGCGGTCACGAGCGGAGCTTATAATGATTCGCTTAAGGCAATAAAGCTTGTTGCGGCTGTTGACTCCTCGAAGAACCTTCTTCAGGATAACGGCGGCGTTCACTCCGATTACAACCGAGCATACTACAAGGATAAGACCGAGTATCTTACTGCCGTAAACAATGGCGGCGTATGGGAATATAACGCTAAATCTGCTGTTGGTAGCGGTTTGACGGAAGGTTTTGCGGCTAATCAAGGCGGTATCATGCGAATGATTCTCGACGAGTATAAGCAGTACGGCACAGGCAAGTATAAGATAAGCTTTGAATACAAGGCGTCTGCTTCCTTTGACGTAGCTATCGGAATAAATCACAATAATGCGAAATATTCGAAATCCGTAAGCAGTTCTTCTTCTTGGAAGAGCGGCTCCGTTGAATTTAGTATTAGCGAAAATCCGGATTCCGTTGAACAAATGGCGATTTATTTCAAGCTTTCGGGTCAGGAGACTATAAGCATTAGAAACATAACTCTTACGAAGGTATCGTAATAACAAAAGCGCGGGGCTGTCGCACGCTATGCGACAGCCCCATTAAAATAATTTTTTTTGCAAATAAGGAGAACAAAAATGGTAAAGGTCGTATTGGTAGGCGCGGGAGACAGAGCAGACGAATATGCTAAATACGCGCTGCTTTCGCCCGAAAAAATGCAGGTCGTCGGTATCGTCGATCCCGACAAGATAAGAAACGATATAATGCGTGAAAAATATTCCGTGCCGATAGAGAATTGCTTTTCGAGCGTTGAGGAATTCGTAAAGAGAGATAAATTCGCCGATGCCGTTATAAACGGAACTATGGACCAGCTTCACGTCGTAACCTCAATCCCGATTTTGAAAAAGGGCTACGATATGCTTCTTGAGAAGCCCTTTGCGGTGAATATTGAGGAAATGAAGGAGCTCGTTGATACCGTTAAGGAAACGGGCAGACGAGTTTATATATGCCACGTTTTAAGATACGCGCCCTTCTACCGCGAGATAAAGAAGCACGTTATGGCGGGCGAGATCGGAGATATTATAAGCATTCAGCTTGACGAGCACGTTTCTTATCACCACATGGCGGTATCCTACGTAAGAGGAAAGTGGCGCTCTGAAAAGGTGTGCTTTGCACCCATGCTTTTGGCAAAATCCTGCCACGATATGGACATAATGATGTGGATGCTCTCGGGAGCGGAGCCCGTATCCGTTGCAAGCTTTGGCGGAGATTTTCAGTTTACCCCCAAGAACAAGCCCGAAAACGCGGGAACGAGATGTATGGTCGACTGTCCTATCAACGAGGAGTGCCCGTTCTCGGCGCAGTATAATTACGTTGAGCCTCAAAGATGGGAGCAGTACGTATGGAAGCCTCTTGAGGCAAAGGGCTACAAATGGACGCTTTACGAGCCGATTGACGGCGAGCAGAAGGAAATCCTCGAGGACTCTCTCAAGACGTACAACGATTTCGGTAAATGCGTATGGGATTTTGAGCGAGACGGAAACGTTGACCACCAAGCCGTTATAGTTAATTTCGACAACGGTGCGACGGGCGTATTCAATATGGTAGGCGGCGCTCCTCGCGGAGTAAGAAACATTCAGATAATCGGAACGAAGGGCGAGATCAAGAATCTCGACGACTGCCGCACCTTTGCTATACGTACCATTGATCCGAAGGAGCCGCGTGGCTGTAAGGAAACCATAATCGATATCAAAGAGATCGGCGATAACGACGGAATGAAGGGCGCGCACGGCGGCGGAGATATTCGCCTTATAAAGGACTTCTGCGACGCGCTTGAGGGCGCTGAAAAGTCGATATCCTGTACCGATATCATGGACTCCACCAAAAGTCATTACGTCGTATTCAAGGCAGAGGAATCAAGAAAGAGCGGAAAGATAATAAGTCTTACAAGGGAGATTTAAGCTATGAATCGTTTACAGAATTTATCCCTCAAGCTTAAGAGGGGAGAGAAGATAAGCGTCGCTTATATGGGCGGCTCGGTAACGGAGGGCTACGGCTCAAGCAATCAGAGAGAGAAAAGCTGGCCTGCGCTTCTCGGAAAAATGATTGCCGAGAAATACGGCGTAGAGGTGGAAAACCACAACGAGGGAATAGGCGGTACCTGCTCTTATTTCGGAGCATTCAGATTTGATACGGACGTCGCGCCCTACAAGCCGGACCTGCTTTTTATAGAGTTCGCGGTTAACGACTATTATCACACCGAGAGCTACGAAACGGTAGCGCGCAACTCGGAGTCGATATTGGCGAAGGCATATAGGCTGAATCCCTATATGGACGTAGTTTACGTGCTTACGTTTGATCTGCATGAGGAGAAGAACGACTACGTTCAGCTTCGCGGACACAGAGATATTGCCGATAAATACGGGCTTTTGTCCGTTAAGATGAGCGAATTTATGTATCCCCGCGCAGAAGAAGAGGGAAAGAACGTCAACAATTACTACATTGACTGGGTTCACCCCAACGACTACGGCTATCAGACTCACGCCGAGATCATAGGCGCACAGCTTTTTGAGGAGATCGAGGCATCGGCGGGCGCAGAAGTGCCAGTCAAGCACGAATTCCTCGGCGAGCGCGGCTCGCTTATCGCCGACGCGCACTTCGTTTACGCAAACGACGAAAACGTCTGCAACGTAAACGGCTGGGAATACGAGGCGGGTACGTTCTCGTATCTCGGCGGCAAGTACGGCGGCAGACTTAAAGCCGACATACCCGGAAGCAGCTTTGAGCTTAAATTTTACGGCACTGCGCTTGGAATTTTCTACGGAGCTGACGTCAATCGCGGAAGGATTTCTATTTCCGTTGACGGAGTTGAGGTAGGAAAGCGCGAGGGATACCGTTGGACGGCAAACCCTAAGGAGCACCCGATAATCGATTCCTTGCCGCTCGGTGAGCACGTCGCAAAATTCACTCTGCTTGAGGAGAAAAACGAGGAGAGCAAGTCGAATTTCTTTGAGATTGGCGTGTTCCTTGTAGCATAGGGGTACGACAGAGAAGCAAACGCGCCTTTAAAGCACACATAAAAATGGAATTTGAGAGATTTTCTCGAAAATTCCTACAAAAAAAGCAGCTTTCAACTATGTTTTTACATAGAAAAAACTGCTTTTTTTATTTGTTTTTATTTCGTGTGATTTTGTTCTGCGCTGAATGACTCAGTCCCTTCGAAAAACATCAGCGCCGAGAGGTTTCACTTGGCGAAATACCGATAATTTTTTTGTAATTTTTAGCAAAATAGGATGCGTTTCGGTAGCCGCAAAGCTCGGCGATCTCGCCGATCTTTTTATCGGTGTGATAAAGTAAATGCTTTGCGGTGTAGCAACGAATAATGTTGAGGTGGTCGAGGATAGAAAGCCCCGTTGCGGACTTAACGCAGCGGCACATATAAGACGTCGTGATTCCCAGCTCGCTTGCGATCTCGTCAATGGAGAAGTCCTCGGCAAGGTGCTGGCGCAGATAATTTATAACCTTGGTGGCGATAAGGAAATCGGACGAGCGCTTGTTTTCAACGTTGTCGGAATATTTAATTTCGTGTTTTTCAAAAAGCAGGAGCAAAAAGCGCTGAATTGCAAGCATTTTAAACGCCGTTTCGTACTTTCTTCCGGAGTTATACGCGTCAATGATTTCAAGAAAAGCATTGGCAAGCTCGGGGTCCTTAATATGCGGCTTGAGGGAAATGTCAGCGCAATCTATTCCGAGGGATTGGATCATGGTGTCTGAGGGGATAAGGCAGTGATGAACCCAGCCCTTACCCGTAAGCGAGTGTATTCTGTTTTTGTTGATGACGACGATATCGCCCGCCTCGGCGACGATACATTCGTTTTCTATGTAAATAGTTTCCGTACCCGAAACGATGTAAATTATCTCAAACTCGTGGTGCCAGTTAGAGATAAT
>SVQL01000112.1 GCA_015065365.1 Oscillospiraceae bacterium
GGCGGGCAAACAAATCCCACCTCCGCAACCAAAAAGGAAAGCAACCCACAAGGGGTGGCTTCCATAAAGCAGTTTTGCCTGCCGAGAAAAGCAAAAGGAGTACGAGCATTTTTGTTCGTACTCCTTTTCACACACCTTGCCCGTTTAGGTATAGTGTGTTACACCTTTTAGGTTTACTGTCGGGCGGTAATGAGCCTCGTCAGATTGTCAAGCCCTTTTTATGTTCATCTATGCCGTGTCAATTTTCTTGACAAGCACTGCTTTTGTGGACACAAAAGCAACTCCACACGTTACTGCGTTATTCTAAATTATTTTTAATTTTATTATTAAAAAAACTAACGTAAACATCATATGCGCTGTTTTCAACGAGATCAATAAATTTTAATGCTTTCTCGCGTTCTTTGATAGCTTCCGCTTTCATTCCTTGAGATTCATAATATTCTGCAAGCTTTTCCATCATTTGAATAAGATTTTCAAAAGATATCCATTTCTGCTTTTCTGCCGCTTCGTATTTAGGTTTACCTTCTAAGAGATACGCCATTTCTGTAAGCTTAGTAAAATAAATCTCCGGTATTTGCTCAATAGCCGCTTCTGCACTTTTCAAATTGCCTTTAACCTTATATGCATACGCAAGAAATCTTAATGCATCGTACTTAATATCAGCTTGATTTGTTTTCTCAATCAAGGAACTTGCTATTGAAATTGTCTTGTCAGGATCTTTTGAGTAATTCAATACATACAAAAGATTGTTAAGCAAAACCTCGTTATCGGGATATTTTTTCAGACCTTCTTCAAGAATATCTCTGCTTTTCGGTGGATCTGACTCTCTGAATTTGTATGCCTCATTTACAATGGAGTCGATGGCAGATTCAATTTCTTTCAGATTAAATTCAAACAATTCATCCATCGAAACACCAAAATAGCTTGCCAATATGGGAGCGAGTGTAATATCGGGCAAAGCAATACCATTTTCCCATTTACTTACGGCTTGGAAAGAAATCCCTATGCTGTTAGCGAGTTGTTCCTGGGTAATCCCTCTCTGCTTTCGTAATTCTTTAATTTTATTTCCAATATTCATGTTGTACACCTCCAAATAATCAAGACGGCGCCTATCTTGTGATGTAATTATACCACAGAATGTCTATTTGTTCAATAACCGCCCAAACGACCTTACTCAACTCACGGTTGAAAAAAGCACCATCTACATAGATGATGCTTTTTCTGCTTTATTGCAGGTGCCCCAAGGGTTGCTTTTCTTTTTGCTACGGTGGGGATTTGAGCCTCCACGCTGTCTTCGGGATATGAGACCGACGAGCGTAGCTCGTTGGGTTAGCGAAACGAAAACGCCACAGTGCGGCGTTTTCGTGAGCGGTGTCGCCCAAAGCACGAGTTTTGAAGCAAGGCTGTGCCTTGCGCGCAAAACGACTTGCGACGGCGACTGGCGAGAAAATTTTAATTACCTATTCCATTTCTGCTTAATCTATGATGCGACTGGGGCGGGCAAACAAATCCCACCTCCGCAACCAAAACGAAAACCACCCAGTCGGGTGATTTTCGTTTTGGTTGCAATGAAGCGCACCTTATGTAGCATGTTGTAATTCGGCACGGTATCCTTTCGGGGTTTGACCGGTAATTTCCTTAAATTTTCTGTTAAAATTCCGTATCGTATTAAATCCGCATCTGAGAGCTATGTTTACCATCTTTTCATCAGTAGTCGATATAAGATGCATCGCTTCATTTATGCGAAGCTTATTTATGTAGTCAGTATAATTTATGCCGGTTCGCTGTTTAAAATATTTTGAAAGATACACAACGTTGTATGCAGTGTGCTTAGAAAGAACGTCAAGTGTACACTCTGTTTTATAATTCTTTTCTGCGAAATCAAAAATGTCACGTAATAACGTTTCGCTTTTTGATATTTGCTTGACGTAACTTGCATTTTTATTAAATTCTGCACAGATGCTATAAAGAAGCCCCTTCGATTTAACAAGCGAGTGATCGTTGGCAAGCTCAAATAGTTTTTTTATATAAAAACTGTCTATATCAAATTCCGCAGACAAGGGTATTTTATTTTCCGTCACAACGCTGAACGTATTGACTATTTTCTTTGAAAAAATGCATAAAATATGTCTACTATGAGCCTCGGTATAAAGCGAATGAGGTTGATTGGGGAAAACCAAAATCGCGTTTTTGGGGGTTAGAGTATATTGCTTTTTATCTACTGTTACAAGCATTTCTCCTTCGGTAACCGCTATGAATCAAAGGAATTATGAAAATGCGCACCAAAGCTAAAATCTTTGCCCACCTCAATTCTTGGCAGTTCTACGTTGTTCGAATTGTCCTCTTGATAAAACATATATGCTCCTCATTTGAAAAATTTAAAGTTGAATATTGTCTATTTATTATACTCCTTTTGTCTTGCTTTGTCAAGTTGCAAGTGATAAAATGAATTGTGTGAACATATCAGCAAATCGCATTTTTATTTTTTTTATTTAAGGAGGATATATGGATTTATACATAGGTATTGACCTGGGTACGTCATCAGTAAAGCTACTACTCGTTGACGGCAACGGGGTAATAAAGAATACTGTAACAAAAGAGTATGCTGTTTTCTATCCACGTGCGGGCTGGTGTGAGCAAAATGCCTCTGATTGGTGGGGCGCTATATGTGCTGCGATTTCTGAATTGCTCTGCGGCTTTGACGGTCCAAATGTCAAGGGAATCGGCGTTGCGGGACAGATGCACGGACTTGTGGTTCTGGACGAGAATGATAAGGTTATCCGCCCGACAATTCTTTGGAACGATGGAAGAACGAGCAAGGAAACGGCGTATCTTAATGAGGAGATCGGCAAAGGAAAGCTGTTTGAATATACGGGCAACATTGCTTTTGCCGGTTTTACTGCCCCAAAAATAATGTGGCTTCGCGAAAACGAGCCTGAAAGTTTTGCAAAAATAAGCAAAATAATGCTTCCTAAGGACTATATCAATTATCTCCTCACAGGAACACATTGCACCGACTTTTCGGATGCCGCGGGTATGCTGTTGCTTGATGTAAAGAACAAAGCTTGGTCGGGGGAAATGCTTGATATTTGCGGCATAGACGAGAGTGTGCTTCCTAAGCTCTATAACAGCTTTGAGGTAGTAGGCAGAATAAAGGCTGAGCTTGCCGAAAAATTTGGCATAAACCCTGATGCTGTTGTTGTTGCGGGCGCGGGGGATAATGCGGCAGCCGCAATCGGTACGGGAACCGTAGGTGACGGATGTTGTAACATTTCTCTTGGTACGTCGGGAACAATATTTGTATCAAGCAATCGCTTCTCGGGAGATGAAAAGCAAGCTATTCACTCTTTCTGCCATGCTGACGGCGGATATCATCTTATGGGATGTATTCTTTCGGCGGCATCGTGTAACAAGTGGTTCTGCGATGAGGTGCTCGGTACAAAGGACTATAAATCAGAGGAGATGGGAGTGCCCAAAGAAAAGCTCGGCAAGAACGAAGTGTTCTTCTTGCCTTACCTGATGGGTGAAAGAAGTCCCATAAACGACACCGATGCTACGGGAATATTTATAGGGCTGCGCCCTAATACCACACACGCTGATATGTACCAAGCAGTGCTTGAGGGAGTTGCTTTTGCAATAAAGGATAACTTAGAGGTAATAAAGCAGTTAGGTATTGATATTAAGAGTAGTTGCCTATGCGGTGGCGGTGCTAAATCAAGGCTTTGGATAGAGATACTCGCAAACGCGCTTAATATTGAGCTGAATATTCCCGTAACCGAGCAAGGCCCCGGTTACGGCTCGGCAATCCTTGCAATGATCGGTGCAGGTAAATTTGAAAGCGTAAAGCAGGCAACCGATAAATTCTTTAAAATAAAAGAAACAGTAAGACCACACGAAGAGCTTGTGAGGCTCTACGCCAACAGATACGAAAAATACCGAAAAATATATCCCGCTGTCAAAGAATTATATAAAGAGATAAAGGAGTAAGACAATGGCTGAAATTTTCAAGAACATTCCCGAAATAAAGTATGAGGGAAAAAACACGAAGAACCCCCTTGCGTTCCGTTATTACGATGCTGACAGAGTTATCATGGGCAAGAAAATGAGCGAGCATCTGCCCTTTGCAATGGCTTGGTGGCACAATCTCTG
>SVQL01000014.1 GCA_015065365.1 Oscillospiraceae bacterium
CATTTATTAACATCGACGACAACGACTGCGCTGTTTATTACCGCGTCCTCAATATCCGCTTCGAGAACTGCCTTGGTAACGTCGCTGAGCTTTCCAACACCCGAGGGCTCTATAAGAATTCTGTCGGGGTTATAGGTTGCTACGACCTCATGGAGTGCCTTACTGAAGTCACCAACGAGCGAGCAGCAAATGCAGCCCGAATTCATTTCGGTGATCTCAACGCCCGCCTCTTGAAGAAAGCCGCCGTCAATACCGATCTCTCCAAATTCATTTTCAATTAGAACAAGTTTTTCTCCTTTATATGCATCGCTTATCAAGCGATTAATAAGTGTTGTTTTTCCAGCTCCCAAAAAGCCCGAAACTATATCTATTTTCGTCATTTCAAGTACCTCTTTTCGGTATTTTTCATATTATAAGAGTAAGCAACAAAGGTTGCCGCATTCGCCGCAACCTTTGTAAAGTTTTAATTACGCTTTGTTTACAGAACCGAAGAGCTCCATCTTTTCCTTAACGGTAGCCTTGATTGCCTCAAAGCCGGGAGCGAGAATCTTTCTGGGGTCAAAGCCCTTGCCGGAAAGGTCCTTGCCTGCCTCGATGTATGCTCTGGTAGCAGCAGCGAAGGAAAGCTGACACTCGGTGTTAACGTTGATCTTAGCAACACCCAAGGAAATTGCCTTCTTTATCATATCCTCGGGAATACCCGTACCGCCGTGAAGAACGAGAGGCATATCACCGGTCTTCTGCTGAACTGCGTCAAGAGTCTCAAAGGAAAGTCCCTTCCAGTTTGCGGGATACTTTCCGTGAATATTTCCAATGCCGGCTGCAAGCATAGTAACGCCGAGGTCTGCAATCATCTTGCACTCGTCGGGATCTGCGCACTCACCCGTACCGATTACGCCATCTTCTTCTCCACCGATAGCGCCAACCTCCGCCTCAAGAGAAAGTCCCTTTTCGTTACATACCTTTACAAGCTCCGTGGTCTTTGCAACGTTCTCGTCGATAGGATAGTGAGAACCGTCGAACATTACGGAAGAAAATCCTGCCTCAATGCACTTGTAGCAAGCCTCGTAAGAGCCGTGGTCAAGGTGAAGCGCAACGGGAACGGTAATTCCGAGCTCCTCTATCATTCCATTAACCATTCCAACGACAGTCTTGTAACCTGCCATGTACTTTCCTGCGCCCTCGGAAACACCGAGAATTACGGGAGAGTTCATTTCCTGCGCGGTGAGAAGGATAGCCTTCGTCCACTCAAGGTTATTGATATTGAACTGTCCTACGGCATATTTGCCTGCTTTTGCTTTTTGAAGCATGTCTTTTGCTGAAACCAACATATTATAACTCCTTTAAAATATTATTACTGAATTATTATACACCATAAGACAACAAAAATCAAGATATTAAGCAAATTTTTTAGTACAAAAATATAAAAATTAACAAATAGTTTGTAGAAAAAACACAGTGCGAATGTTATACTATACTTGTAGCGTTATTTTATTTCAATTCGGTCTGTTTTGACCGTTCAATACATCGTTTTAATATTTTGGGAGGTCGCCATGACTGACAACAATCAATACACAGATTTAAAAAAAATGCATACTGATCTGCTTGAAATATATGAGGCTTTGTGCGAAAAAGGCTACGACCCCACAAAGCAAATCGCAGGCTACATACTTTCAGAGGATCCCGTTTATATAACAGATTGGAAAAATGCTCGAGGCAAGATATCACATATAAATCGGGACGATCTTTTAAATGCACTTATCAATAGCTATTTAGGAATTGAGAGCAAATAAAAACAAAATTCAAGGAGAGAAAAATGAAAAATCGATTAATTAAATATTTTTCTTTTCTCTTTGTCCTTGTTATTCTCTTCGGTATTTTTTCCGTAGCTATAACAGGAGCGTCAGCTAATAAACCTGATGTTGACATAAGTCAGGCGAGCGCCGTAAGTTTATATAACATCAACACGGACAAGGTCGTTTACAGCGTCGAATCGGACAAAAAAATTTTCCCCGGCAGTACGGTAAAAATGATGACCGGTCTTATTGCCTGCGAAATATTATCAGATAGGCTTGACGAGGTAATACACATTACAGACAAAATGCTTGAGGGTACTGAGGGGGCTAACGTAAAGCTCAGAAGCGGTATGTCTCTGACCATCGAAAACTTGCTTTACGGGCTTTTGTGCGGCGGTGGTAATGATGCCTGCCTTGTTATATCAAACATATGCTACGGCAGTTCTGAGAGCTTTGTACAAGCAATGAATGACAAGGCGCACGCACTTGGTATGAAAAGAACGTTTTTCACAAATCCCACAGGGCTTGATGATGAAAATATGTACTCAACAGTTGGTGACATTATTCTTCTTGCAAAATCGGCTTCTCAAAACAATCTATACCTTGACATAAGCTCAAGTGTTAATTACGAATTTACCCCTATCGGGGAAAGTGAGTCAATAAAAATATATAATAGAAATTCTTTGATTAGCAATTTTTATGCGTTTGGTTATACAAATCCAAACACTGAGGGGCTTATTGCGGGAAACACCGATCTCGGTGGCTATTGCGTAGTCACATTCGCCGAAAAGCAAGGAACACAGTATATCTGTGCTGTTATGGGGGCGCAACGCGATGAAGATAAAATTTATTCATACGAAATCGCTAATTCCCTTATTTCTTACGCATTCGATAACTTGATTTATACCAAAATAGCAAGCGCGGGCGAATATATATGCGATGCTCCCGTTAATTACGTTACACCCGAAGCAAACAAGAGTACCGCAGCTGTCGCGTGTGTTATAAAGAGTGATGTATATGCGCTTGCCGATGCAGAATTTTCCGATGACAAGAATTTGCAGTATAAATACTATTTGCACCGCGATACCATGAATGCCCCTGTAAAGGAAGGAACTATCGTAGGCGGAGTTGATATTCTTTACAATGACGAATACGTTGGAAGCGCGATGCTTGTAACAGCTTCTTCCGTAAAGGCAAACGGAGTACTTTTGTTTTTAAAAAACTTAAGAGAATTTTTCACATCATTGCCGTTTTGGTTATCAATACTCGCTTTTATAATCATGCTCTCGGTATATTTGTATCTATCTGACGTAAGCAACCGCAGAAGACTAAAAATAGGTAAATTTCGTAGAAAGTTTTAAATAAAAGCCCCTGCCGTACTATACTCCGTACAAGCAGGGGAAATGATTTATTTTTCTTCTGTTTTATTGAATTTTTTAGTTATAAAAGCAAAGAAGCGGAAGTTCTTGTGACCGAGGAAATAACCAAGCCATGAGGTAACAAGCGAAGGAATTATGATTATAAAATATACCCACCAGAAATGAGAAAGCTTATTGCTGCCAATAGATACGCTGGATATTAATCCACGGTACATTCCTTGAATAAAGAGTGACGCTGTTTGCGCAACACCGGCGGTGTTCCCTGCCCAAGCGTGATTTGCCATAAACGGATATGCAATTGTATACGCAATAGCAATCAAATAATTCGGAATGTTAGCGACTAAAGCAAGTATAAGTCCCGTATAGGGGCGGTAGGGCTTCTTCCCCACGTCAACGGAAATTTTATCCTTTGCGCCTATATCCCAGATCATGGTATATATTAGGAACAAATAAAACAAAATCGCACAGCAGCTTACAACTATCGTTAAAATACTGCTTGTACCGTTAACCTCAGCTGCAGATGTTGCGGCGAAAAGCACGAAACCAAAAATCGAAATGGCTATTTGATTTACAAACATCTTAATTATATTGTATAAGTGATTGTTAAAAAAATCTTTCACAAATTACCTCCGTAAAATTGCAATATTTTGCTCATCAGTAATTATATACAATATCTGTTTTTTTTTCAAGAATCTATTTTAAAAATTTACATTTTATCAATTAAATTCTCACTTATACAACACAAAGGAGAAAAAATGGCATACAATATTTCACTTGATACGCTTCCCTCACTTGTTCGTGAATTTGCCTCGTACAAATCTGTAATTCAGAACTCCTCCGAAAAAACAATTTCCGAATATCTTTTGGATCTGCGTACTTTTTTTAGATTTTTAGTTGCAAGAGACAAAAAGATTTCTCCAAGCTCAGAAGAATTTGAAAAAATAGATATTCGTAGCGTAGATCTTGATTACATAAAAAATATTACCACGGAAGATATTTACGAATTTCTTATGTATGCCGATAATGTTCGCGGAAATATGGCGGCAGCAAAATCTCGTAAGCTTTCGTCTATAAAGGGCTTTTTCAAATATCTTACTACGAAGCGTATGATGCTTGAGGACAACCCTGCAATAAATATTGAAGCTCCAAAGAAAAAGCAAGCACTTCCGAAATTTTTGTCGCTTGAAGAATCTCTTGAGCTTTTGAATGCAATAAAGAATGACAAGGAATCAAAGAGTACTGTACGAGACTACGCAATCGTCACATTGTTTCTTAATTGCGGTATGCGTGTGTCAGAATTAGTTGGTATAAATATAGAGGACGTTGATGCAAAATTCAGATCTCTTACGGTAACGGGAAAAGGAAATAAGCAACGTATAGTCTATCTTAACGATGCATGTCGTGTAGCTCTTGCCGAATATATGGAAGAGCGACTGGGAGAGTCTCATAAGGCTTGCATGAGCAATGCGCTGTTTTTAAGTAGCCGCGAACAGCGAATAAGCGTAAAAACCGTTCAATGGATGGTATACAAATACCTTGATATGGCAGGGCTTGAGTCTAAACACTACTCCGTGCATAAGCTTCGCCATACCGCGGCAACGCTTATGTATCAAACGGGTAACGTTGACGTTCGAGTGCTTAAGGACATTCTTGGGCACGAGCAGTTGAACACAACGCAAATTTATACTCACGTCAGTAATCAAAGCATGGAAGATGCTATGTCACACAATCCACTTTCCTCGCAAGGTGGCGTTGATGACGAATAACCTTTCGTTTAATTTATTATTGACAAATATATACTTTCATGCTATAATAAATCTGTTAGTTTTACTTTTGAAGGGAGAAAATAACTATGGGATTTAAAAGAGCCGAATGGCACAGCGGACTTACATACCGCCAAACCTGCGATCAATGTCATACTGTTATAACGTACAAGGACGATGTTTTAGATTTTCGTCCGTGGTATGCTGACGGATTTATTGTTTGCCCAAACTGCAAAAGACCTTTAAGACATAAGGAATCGTACGATATTTCCAGACCAACTGCAATGACGGCGCAATCTTCTAATGCCGTCCAACCTACGCCTATGTCAGAAGCTTCCGTAGGAACGACTTCACAAACAAGAGCAGCTTTTTGTTCTCGTTGCGGCAAAGCATTTGCTGATAATGACAACTTCTGCACAGATTGCGGAAATAAGAGAGACTGAATATATATAGAAAAAACCACCTGATTGGTGGTTTTTTCTGCTTTTTGCTTAGAGAATTATACAGATAAGTCCGCTGCTTCCCTCGTTTATAATGCGCTCAAGTGTTTCCGAAAGCTTTGTTCTTGATTCCTCGGGCATGTGCTCAAGCTTTGTGTGTAGTCCCTCATTTACAAGCTCATAAAGGCTCTTACCAAATACGTTAGACTCCCATATCTTGCCTGGCTCTGCCTCAAATTCTCTTTGCATATATTTAACAAGCTCCTCGGATTGCTGCTCCGTCCCTACTATCGGGTTTATTTCTGTTTCAATATTAGCACGTATCATATGAATTGATTGAGCAGATGCACAAAGCTTTACGCCGTATCCTCCCGATTGCTTTACAATCTTCGGTTCTTCAAGTCTAAGATCATCAACAGACGGCATTACTATTCCATAGCCCTTCTCTTCCGCGGATTGAAGCGCCTCTGAAACACGCTCATACTGTTTCTTGGCTGCAGCAAGATCCTTTAAAAGGGCTATCAGGGTTTCTTCACTGTCTATTTCAAATCCTGTAAGCTCACTTATAACATCATAATACAAAGTATCGTCAAGCTCTATGCGTAGTGATGCCTTACCGTTTCCAAGATTAATTTCGTCCAGCGAATAAGACTTAATATACTCATTCTCGCCAAGAACGCTTACCGCTGCCTTTATATCTCCCGCCTTGTGTATTTTATCAGCACAGGAGCGTACTGTTGAATATATTGAAGATTTAATCTCATGAGTACTATCAATCGCACTCATCCAACTTGGCAGCTGAATCTGAAGTTCTGAAACCGGAAATTCATGGAGCACAAGGTCTAAAATGTTCTTTATATCCTCAAAATCAAGGTCAATACAGCTTACAAGCGCCACGGGCACCTTATATTTAGCTTCCAATTCATACGCGAGTGCGATTGCCTTTTCCGATGTTGGCTGCGCAGAATTGAGTATCATTGCAAAGGGTTTACCGATTGCCTTTAATTCATTTACAACACGCTCCTCTGCATCAACGTAGCTTTCTCTTGAAATTTCACCTATCGAGCCGTCAGAAGTAATCAGCATACCTATTGTAGAATGCTCCTTAATTACCTTTTCCGTCCCCATCTCTGCCGCCTCAACGAACGGCATAGGTTCTTCCTGCCACGGAGTATTTACCATTCTCGGCTGTCCGTTTTCAATAGTACCGAGAGCTTCGCTTACGATATAACCAACGCAGTCGATCATTTTGACACGCAGCGATGCACAGTCGTCAAGCTTTATTGTTACAGCTTCGTCGGGAACAAATTTCGGCTCGGTTGTCATAACTGTTTTCCCTGCCGCTGACTGTGGCATTTCATCTCTCGCTCTGTCACGGGAATATCCGTCATCAATATTTGGAAGGACGAGTGCTTCCATGAATTTCTTGATAAAGGTGGATTTACCCGTACGCACAGGACCAACAACTCCGATATAAATATCTCCGCCGGTTCTCTCTGCAATATCCCGATAAATTGAGTGTTCACCCATAAATAATATCCTCCCAAATGATTTAGCAATTTATTTTCTGCTAAATTATATGGGAGGATATTTCACATTATGACTTTTTTCTCTTCGATAAAATTTCGTTTATTTCATTTATCGCTGCCCGTGGAAGCATATCTTCAAGAGATTCGTTGTTGTTTATTTTTTCTCTTACGACAGTAGAGCTTAGGCAATAATATTTTTCATTCGCCTCAAGCAGCACCGTTTTGGCAAAAGGATTCTTCTCAGCATTAAATTGAGCCATTTTTTGCTCGTAATCGTAATCTACTTGATTTCGATAACCTTTAACTATGGCATCTGCCGATAGCTCCTTTGCAAGCTGCCAAAGCATTCCTTTGGAAGATATAACGCATACATTATCTACTCCATATAGCGCTCGCTTTGCGATACGTTCTCTTTCCTCTATGCTAAATGTATATTTTTTTTGATCATTTATCATAACTGCAAGATAAACCGTATCATATAACGCTGCGGCTCGTTTGGCAATATCAATATGTCCGTACGTAATAGGGTCAAAGCTACCGGGGACTATGGCAACAGTTTTTCCGTCTTTCATGCTTGCTCCTTACTTTGCGGCATAAGAATCGTAATAAATGCTCTGCCGTATCTTGACTTTTTTATAATTCTAAAGCTTTTATCAAGTTGAGAATTTGCGCCAAAAATATTTTCCTCTCCGCTTTCGCAAATGATAAGTGTAGTATTCTTAAGATACTCCCCAACTAAAAGTGCATCAAGAGAAGGCTGATAAAATCCCGATGAATACGGTGGATCAATAAAAATAATGTCAAATTTTTTTCCGGTATTTTTTTTTAAATACGACAAATACTCGTCTTTTCGAATATCACATTTGCTCTCAAGGCGGGTTTTGATTGCATTTTCCTTAATTATCTTTACAGCGTCTAACGATTTGTCTATTAATACTGCCGAAGCAGCTCCTCGGCTTATAGCCTCAAGCCCCATCTGCCCCGAACCGGCAAAAAGATCAAGCACATCTCTGCCCTCAATATCACCTTGCAGTATCGAAAAAACAGCTTCCTTAGTACGTTCCGCGGTAGGTCTTGTGGCATCCCCCTCCAGTGTTTTTAGACGAATCCCTCTTGCCGTTCCTGATATAATTCTCATCATTTTTTTATACCGCCTTCATTATCCTTGTGAAAATATGAGTGCACCGCAATAGCATCTTTTTCGCCTATTCCCGAAACTCGTCTAATCTCCTCGCACGTTGCATCCATAAGCCTTGCAAGAGTTCCAAAATAGGTAAGCAGCTTTCTTGCTTTAGCTTCGCCAATACCGTCTATCTGCTTTAGTGATGAACGAGTAAGGGTTGCGCTTTTAGCGCGAGTTGTCTTGCCGACAGTAAATCGGTGTACTTCTTCCTGTATACCGTAAATAAAGGTAAAAATAACTCTGTCTTTGGCGATATTGATTTCCTGCGTATCGGTACATAAAGCTCGTGTCTTATGAAAATCATCTTTAACCATACCAAATACGGGAATGAGCACTCCCATATCCGCCAAAACCTCTTTGGCAACAGAAACATGTCCCCGTCCGCCGTCAACAAGTATTAGATCGGGATATTCTGAAAATGACCCCGAGCTGTCCTCTCTTAAATGCTTTATACGGCGAGTTAGCGCCTCCTTCATAGAAGCGTAATCGTCGGGTGTATCGAGATTTTTTATATTGAAGGCTCTATAATCCGATTTAGATTTTTTACCGTTCTTATAGACTATCATTCCGGCGGTTATATTTTCCCTGCCAATATTAGATATATCATAAGCCTCAATACGCATAGGCACGCTTTCAAGCCCTAAAAGGTTCGCTAATGCAACGAGAACGCCCTCATCCTTTTGAGCTTCTTTGGTACTTTGCCTTGCCTTATCCTCTGCATTTGAAACCACCGTATCACATAAGGTCTTTTTGCTACCTCGCTTGGGAGTTCGCAATGTTACACGTCTTCCTGCTTCTCTGCTGAAGTATTCTTCAAGCACGGCAATATCGTTAGCATCCAGCTTAAAGGAAATTAATATTTCCTTGGGTATACTTTCACGTTTCTTATAATGTTCTACCAAAAATGCAGACAATGCTCCATAATCAGTTTCAGTTTCTGAACCGAAAATATAGTCGCTTTTGTCAATTACCGCACCGCCTCTTACATATGCGCAAGAAATACACGAACAGAATTCATCCTTCCATAATCCGAAAACGTCCATTTCAGTATCAGGTGACGCAACAACTGTCTGCTTTTGATGCAGAGCGTCAAGTGCTTCTATCGTGTCTCTGCATTTTGCCGCCGCTTCGAAATATTCTGCCTCGGCAAATTCAATCATTTGAGCAGAAAGCTGCTTTTTTGACTCAGCTGTATTGCCCTTCAAAATATCCGTAGCGCAATTGATAAGTGACAAATATTCCTTCTTGGTAATTTTACCTGTACAAAGTCCGCAACACTGCCCAATCTGATAATAAAGACAAGGTCTTGACTTACCTATATCCTGAGGAAATTTCCGCTTACAGGTAGGTATTCCTAGGCTTTTGTGCAATATATCAAGAAGCGAATATACAGTTGAGGTTCCAGAGAAGGGACCGAAGTATTTTCCTTTATCTGCAACGCGCGAGCGCGTAAATACTATTCTTGGATATTCCTCGTGAGTTATTTTTATATACGGATACGATTTTGCGTCTTTTAATTTTATATTATATTTAGGCGAATATTGCTTGATAAGTGTATTTTCAAGTGTAAGAGCCTCTATTTCGGTTTTACATATAATATAGTCAAAATCCTCCGTAAAATAAACCATTCTCGAAGTCTTGGTATTTTTTTCAGAATTCTGAAAATATTGTGACACTCTATTTTTTAGCTTGCGAGATTTGCCGACGTATATAACGTTACCGTTTCTATCCTTCATTATATAGACACCGGGAAATAGCGGCAACTGATTAGCTTTATTTAACAGTTCATTAGTTCGATTTATTGTTTGGGGCATCATAAGCTCCTTAAAATAACGTTAAATTATATGGGGTTGTCACACAAAAAAGCGCGACAACCCCATAAAAAGGCAGATTATTCAAACTCTGCGAACCCTGTATTTATAAGATCAACCAAACCCTTTATAGCTTCTGTTTCATCAATCCCCTCGGCACTAATGGTAACTGTCATACCCTTTGCAATACCGAGCGACAAAACGCCCAACAAGCTCTTAGCGTTAATTTTGCGATCCTCTTTTTCTATCCATACAGAAGACTTATACGAATTCGCCTTTTGAATAAAGAATGTAGCGGGTCTTGCATGTAAGCCTATGTGGTTTGTTATGGTAACATCTGTTTTAGTCATAAAATTTGCTCCTGTTCATTTGCATATTAAGCAGAAACCATAAAGTTATTGCTGATAATACCTTATAAATAGTATATCAAAAAAACACAATAAAATCAATAGATAAACATTGGTTAATTTCAATAAACTTTTTGGCATAAAAACGCCAAAAGACTCTCATTTTTCACACTTTTTTGATTTTTTTGATAAAATGCGTCTCTCTTTACAATTTTTTACTTATTGCTCTGTCGGTACTGCAACTATTTCATCGATTCTTATGGTTATAGAAACTCGTTCGGTACGAATGTTTTGCATCTGACCAGGGGCGATATAAGTTAAACCGTTTACTAAAAAACCGCTTTGCTCCGAGTATCTTCCTTGGCAAAGAAGTCTGCCCTGTGCATCAATCCTTGTTTGAGTATCGGGGTATTTGACCTCAATTATCGATCCGTCTGTCTTTGTAAAATATTCAGATGCAGGAACGATACCTACAAGTGCCTCTGTGCTGTTCTCTGTTGCATTGGTAAGAGTACCAAAATACTCATTGTTTGATGCAAAATATACCTTATCGTCAATTTCCATATAATTCGGCGTAGTGTGACGAATATCCATCACGGTATAGCTCACGGTATAATCCGAAAGATTTTTGGTTGATGATATCCAATCAAGAATGTTATATCTGAAATATACACCTACAACGGCTACTATTATGAGTAAAATTATTACCACGTCTAAAACTCCAAATCTGGGAGACATGCCGGAAGCTTTTTTCTTTCTTTCTCTCATATCACTAACTCCTTATTGTTCTTGTAAGCCAATACAGAAGGCTTCACAAGCATAGTTTGGAAATTTGAGATGCATTTTCTCGCCAACGGCTATTCTCGTGCCGTTTATCGTATATCCTTCGCCTTCCTCATAGTGAGCAGTAGCAGTAACGGTAATTCTTAAATCATACTTTCCATCAACAACGGAAAGTATACCGATACCGTTATCATTTTCTTCTTGCATATTATATTTCAGTTCGGAATATGGATTGTTTTCAACGGCTTCAACGTGTCCGAGGTCGCTTTTTGAAACGGAGTCCTGGACTAACTCAGAAATTACAACGTTATCGATATATTGCTCGTCAACGCCCTTTATTTCTACAACGTATCTGATTTGCGCAGTTTTATCTGCAGTTATATTCTTTACCAAAGATGAGGGCAAGAATAAATATACAAGACCGGCAGTTATCAGCAATATAACTACTATCAGCAAAAAGTCCACGATATTAAATTTTTTTTGCGAACGCTTTTGTCTCTGCTGTGCAGAATTATTACTTTCATTCATATAAAATACTCCTTTATTTACATTTGAAGGTCTACTGAGGAAGAGCTGTCATGAAAATCCACATATATTTCTGCTTTTGAAATTTGACGCTTGCCTATTCTGATACAAGCTATGCCCAGCGCGAGCGCTGCCCAGAAGATAAAGAATATTCTGGAATTATACCAAACGTAATCAAACATTCCCATAATTAGCAACGCACATACTGAAAAAAATGCCGCTATAACAAAAAGATAGCTGTCACGCGATACAGGTGATTTTGAATACTCAAAACTCTTTTGCGCATAGAAAAATATTATCAATCCAAAGCACAGAAGTCCGCTGAATCCCATAGTTATAAGAATTTGCAGATAAAGATTGTGACTGTGAACAGCCGCTTCTATTCCCGCATAAGCATACATGGGATAAAGCTCCGAAAATGCTTGATTTCCGTATCCTATTCCTCCCCAGAAATGCTCCTTGAGCATTTCCGCACAGCCCTTCCATGTATATACTCGATACAGCGTAGAAGAATCTGCCATATCACCGATACTCATAAACCTTTTTACAACATTATCCGGAAGAACAAACGGCAAAAACGGCAAGGCTATAACAGCGCCGAAAATAGCACGCATTGTTTTTCGGCTGTAAAACAGAAAGAAAGCCGTAGTACAAATAATAATAGCCAGCCATGCCGCGCGTGCCCATGTAAATACTGTACAAAGCGCAATAATAATACATGAAATTATACAGAGTGTTCGGCTCCGTTTGGTTTTACATGAAACCAATTGATATAATGCAAACGGGAAGATAACTGCAAGATATGCTGCTAAATAATTTGGATTTTCAAACAAGGAGGTAGTTCTACCGTAAATACTTGAAAAATAATCCACGTCAAGCCATGCATTAGTTGAAAGACCTAAAATATATTCCCCTACTCCTATAAAGGCAACAACTGTTCCCGAGCTGACTATCGCAACAAGACATCTCTTAAGCCATTTTTCTGTTCTGATAAGATTAACTATCAAGAAATATATAAATCCAAGAATACACGCGATAGACGCCGAGGCAAGCGAATCGCGACCGCCTACCGATATAGCTCCTGAAAGGTAGATCAATATCAAAAAGAATACGACGGAAAAATCCATAAGCTCAATTTTAAATATACGCTTTCCTCGTATAAGCTTAACTACATACGATATAAAGGTTACAAAAACAAACGCGAGTAATGCGAGTGTTGGATTTTCCAAAAATGAGAAAAATGGCAATCCGAAAAGACATATCAAAACGCCAATTTCAGGTGCATACATTATAAGGACTATAGCTATGCACATAAATAAGAAAAGTAAAATACTTATTGGATGAACGACAAAGGTAAATACCCCTGTTGCTATTCCCAGCAGTACAGAAGCCCCACCGCGCTTACTTTTTTTTGTTGCAACTCCGTTAAAGGATTCGTTTCGATAACCAAAGGCATCAATGAAAATTGCCCCGGTGATACGCCCGCTTTGGACAGCCTTGGCAAGAGTCAGCTTGGAAACATTCATTGGCACGGCAATAATGAAAACTGCAATCCCAACAAAAAGATAGTCTGCATCAGCCTTTCCCATCACTGGCAAGAGCAGCTTGGTAAAGTAAGCCAATACCGTATATACACCAAACGAAAGAAAATAACTTCCGTACGATTTAAGCGGTATAAATGCAAGCGAGCAAATTTTTCTCCGTATGTTTTTTAATATAAAACTATTTTCAAAGCTTCCGGATAGATATTCGCGGATTCTTCTTATTAACTTTCTGTTCTTTTTTTCGCCATTGAAATAGTCAACGACGTAGCCATTTTGGAAGGATTCAGAGGATAACGAATATGATGAAAACAGATACCCGAAAAAGCCTTTTATCAATGCATTATAAATAACATCAGACAGCTTATCAAACAAATAAACGAACAGACTTATAGATGCAAGTCCGCGCGCGGTATTTACTTTTGCGTTGCTCTTCTCTGCCGTGTTAGGGCTTTTTCGCTTTTTCATCGCTTTATCTCCTTTCGTACTTTTCTAATAGGTCAGGTCGGCGTTCCTTTGTAAGCTCAATTGACCTTTCCTTTCTCCATTTGTCTATATTCTCATGATGTCCGGAAATGAGAACATCTGGTACTGTCACTCCGTGAAACTCATAGGGGCGAGTATATTGTGGATATTCAAGCAGTCCACCGGTAATGCTCTCATCAAGATAGCATTCAGGTGCGGCAAGCACCCCGTCGACAAGTCTTGCAACACTGTCGACCAGTATGCATGCGGGGATCTCTCCACCCGTAAGCACAAAATCACCTATTGATATTTCTTCATCGACTATTTCGTCTATAATTCTTCTGTCAACACCTTCGTAATGTCCGCACAAAATCACAATATGCTCGCAATGTGAAAGCACCTCTGCTTTTTCTTGGGTAAGTATCTTTCCTGCCGGCGACATGTATATTACCTTGCGCTCACCCGACACGTTTTCACGCTTTTTAAGTATAGCCTCGTAGCAATTATAAATGGGAGGCGCCATCATAAGCATTCCCTTACCGCCACCGTACGGCGTATCGTCTACTCTGCGGTGCTTGTCTTGCGTGTAATCTCGAATATTATGACACTCTATCTCAATAGCGCCGCTTTTCTGCGCACGTCCGAGAATACTTTCTCCGAGTACGTAATCAACAAGCTCGGGAAACAAAGTCATTATATCAAATATCATAAATACCTCAGTCTAAAAGTCCGGGAATGGTATTAACGAATATACCTTCCTTTATGTCAATTCTATCAATAAATTCATCGACTGCGGGAATCATTCGCTCGCCATTAGTAGTATCTACAACATAAATATCCGAAGCACCTCGGTTTATTATATCGGATACCTGCCCGTAAACCGTACCGTCAGACGCGTCAATGACTTTTACGCCTATCAAGTCGGCTATGAAAAACTCCCCTTCTTCAAGCTCAAAGTCGTCGCGGCTTGCGTAAACTACGGTGTTTTTCAGTGCCATAGCGGCATCCATATCATTTACGCCATCAAGCTCGGCAATAACAAACTGCTTGAATACACTTGTCTTTTTTACCTTGATTTTTTCAAAAGCGCCATTTTTAAGTATAAACAGCTTTTTGAGCGATGCAAGCTCCTCTGGGGAGTTACACCACGAATCAAGCTTCACGCCGCCGTGGCAGCCGTGTGTATTGATTATTTTTCCACATTCTATATAATTTTCTGTATTGGACATAGCTTACTCCAAACCGTATTCAATATTATTATATTATTATATCACATTTTTTGTAATATTTCAACTGTTTTACTATTAAATTTTATTATATCTAAATATAAACAATTTGTTCACAATTATTTAATTGCAAATGTTATATTTGTATGATATAATATATCAAATTGTTTTTTGGAGGATATTTAAAAATGGATATTTTAATGACAATTCTTATGGTCGTTGCATTTGGCGCGATCATGTACTTCTTTATGTACAGACCTCAGAAGAAGCAGGAAAAAGAAGTCAACAATATGAGAAACAACCTTCAGGTTGGCGATGAAATAACCACAATCGGAGGTATTATAGGAAAAATCGTCAGCATTAAGGAAGAAACCGTTCTTATTGAAACCGGTCACGACCGCACAAGAATAAGAATTCTCCGCACCGCAGTTCGTTGTGTTGATGTTCATGCTGAGGACGCGCAGGACTAAGAGCCGAAAAGTAAAAAAATCGGATTTCGTTTGAAATCCGATTTTTATTTATATTACAGAACCTTCTGCAAAAACTGCTGAAGTCTTGGATTTTGAGGATTTTCAAAGAACTCCTTGGGTGCTGCTTCCTCTGCTATAATACCGTCGCACATAAACAGTATTCTATCTGCAACCTCTCTTGCAAATCCCATTTCGTGTGTAACCACGACCATTGTCATGCCCTCGGATGCAAGCTCCTTCATAAGATCAAGCACTTCTCCTACCATCTCGGGGTCAAGTGCTGACGTAGGCTCGTCGAAAAGCATTACGTCGGGATCCATAGCCAAAGCCCTTATAATAGCAATTCTCTGCTTCTGTCCACCCGAAAGCTTTGAGGGATACTCGTCCTTTTTATCAATAAGACCTATTCTGTCAAGAAGCTCCAAGCCTTTTTCTTCAGCTTCTTTTTTTGTTTTCAGTTTAAGCTGAACGGGTGCAAGTGTGAGATTTTGCATAACGGTAAGGTTATTAAACAAATTGAAATGCTGAAAAACCATTCCCATACGCTGTCTTGCGAGGTTTATATCAATGCGGTTTTCACGCTCGATTTTCTTAAGCTCGTTCTTGAATTGCTTACCCTCATGCTTTTTAAGCATGTGTTCATTGTAAATTTTTTCTATAATTTCACTTTCTTCACTGAAGCTTCCGCTTTTAGCGAGATTCTGAAATGTTTTTGAAGCACAAATTGCAGCAGAATAGCTGTACGGGTCGGCAGGTGTCAATAACTTATCCTCAAGCCATACCTCACCTGAGGTGGGTGTTTCAAGCAAGTTCATACATCTGAGAAGCGTACTTTTTCCACTTCCCGACGGTCCTATTATTACTACCTTTTCACCCTTTTGAATCTGACAGGATACTCCGTTGAGAACCTTTACGTCGCCGAAATTTTTATAAATATTTTTAACGCTTATCACTTGCTCTCAACCTCTTTTCAATCATTTTTATAGCGAAAGTAAGCAGGTAAACTATCGCAAGATAGAACAATGCCGCTACGGACATAGGAACAACGTAGCTTGCAAGATTGTTACCGCTTCCCACAATTTTCGCTGCCATGGTAAGGTCATACATTCCAATCATGCTGACAATAGAAGTTTCCTTTATAAGTGCTATAAGTTCGTTTCCTATTGCCGGGATAACGTTCTTTATAGCCTGAGGAATTACTATTTTAAGCATAGTTATTCTGCTGTTGAGTCCCAAAGCGCGTCCTGCTTCCGTCTGACCGATATCTACCGACAGTATTCCGGCACGGATATTTTCAGCTACGTACGCACCCGAATTTATACCGAATGCAATAATTGCCGTGATTTCCGTGGGAAATCCTTTGATTGCAAATATAACGTAAACCATTATAAAAAGCTGAAGCGCCATAGGTGTACCGCGAATTATTGTTATGTATATTTTGCAAATGGCTTTCGGTATTTTCATCCATTTGCTGTCCTTGGATATTGTTACCAATGCGACAATTGTTCCAAGCAACAAGCCCAGAATAGCCGCAAATACAGAAATGATAAGTGTTATCTTCAAGCCATGGAAAATACTTTCCATATAGCTTTTGGTTGTTATCATTTCAATGATTTTTTCAAAAAAGCTCATCTGTTACATCCTTAAATCATTTCGATACTATTCTTCAAAAAACCAAGAAAAGAACTATGTCAAGCGCATAGTTCTTTTCTCTATAAAAGCAATTTAATCAGTCGAGGTTCATGTGCTCCATAACCATCTTTTCGATCTGTGTCTGACCGTTCTCGTCCTCTTTCATAAGATCTGCAAGGACTTCGTTGATAGCAGCGAGAAGCTCGTCGTTACCCTTAGTTACGCAGATTGCATACTGTTCTTCAACGGGAGCATCCTCAGCATCGGTTTCTCCGGAGTAGTAGAGAGGCAAGCACTTGAGATTTGCGTTCTTGGAAACGATGTACTGTGCGGGAAGCTCGTCGATAATAACAACATCAACGAGATTGCTTCCGATACCGTCAGCAGCGAGTTGTGCGTTATCGAACGCCATAATCTCAGTATTGGTTCCGTAAAGAACACCGTCATAGCCATAGTCATTGTCAGCAGTTGCGTTGATTTCTCCGTCGGTGTAAATCCAACCGGTGGTATCTGCCTGCGTACCGATAGTCATTCCCTCAAGAGCTTCCCAAACGATGTACTGTACACCGTTTACGGTCTTGGTTGCAACGTTTGAATTAGTGCTGAAAATTACATACTGAACAGATGTGTAGTAAGGAGTTGAAAAATCAACCTTTTCTTTTCTTGCATCAGTGATAGTAATACCTGCGGCACCTGCATCACAAACCTTGCCCTCAGCAACGTTATCGATAATAGCGGAAAATTCAACGTTCTCAAACTTAACCTTTCTGTTAAGCTTTTCGCCAACGAGATTCATAATCTCGACGTCAACACCCTTAATCTCGGTTCCCTCGTAATATTCAAAGGGAGCAAAGAAAGCATTAGTCTGAACAACAATCTCGTTCTTACCGCATGAGCTCATAGCAAAAGTACAACCGATAAGCATTGCGCAAGCAAGCAAAAGTGTAATAATCTTTTTCATTTGTAAAATCCTCCAATGAAGTTATTTTGTTTACAACCAGTATTATAGCGCATAATTATGCATTTGTCAATACTATTCGAATAATTATTCGCAAATAATGCCTTATATTTTCTCAAATACAGCAATTTATGCATATTTATTTAATTATGCAAAATTTTATGCAAATATTGTCCGGTATACGAGTTTTTGCACTCTGCAACCTGCTCGGGAGTTCCCTCAGCAACGATAGTTCCACCTTTATCTCCACCCTCGGGACCTAGGTCGATAATATAGTCTGCGGTCTTGATTACGTCAAGATTATGCTCAATAACTATAAGGCTATTGCCGAAGTCACAGAGCCTTTGAAGTACACTCACAAGCTTTGCCACGTCATCGGTATGCAGTCCGGTAGTAGGCTCGTCAAGTATATAAAGAGTTTTGCCGGTTCCCCGCTTTGCAAGCTCTGTTGCAAGCTTTACTCGCTGCGCCTCTCCGCCTGAAATCGTGGTTGACGACTGACCGAGCTTAATATATCCTAGTCCAACGTCGTAAAGCGTTTTGAGCTTTTGCTTTATTCTCGGTATTCCGTCAAAGAATATAAGCGCTTCCTCAACAGTCATTTCAAGCACATCGGAAATATTCTTATCTTTATATTTGACCTCTAACGTATCTTGATTATAGCGCTTTCCCTTACATACATCACAAGTAACGTAAACGTCGGGCAAAAAGTGCATTTCGATCTTCTTTACGCCATCGCCCTCACATTCCTCACATCTTCCGCCACGAACGTTAAATGAAAACCTGCCCGATTTATAACCTCTTGCATTAGCGTCTGCTGTTCTTGCAAACAGATCTCTTATATCGGTAAACAATCCGGTGTAAGTTGCGGGATTTGAGCGCGGAGTTCTGCCAATTGGGCTTTGGTCTATAATTATTACCTTATCAAGATTTTCATATCCCTCTATGCTCTTGTATTTACCCGAGCCGCGTATTGCGTGATTAAGCTTATGAGAAAGCACCGGCGCTATTATTCCGTTAACGAGCGAGGATTTACCGGAACCCGACACTCCAGTAATACACGTAAAGCAACCAAGCGGAATGGAAACGTCAATGTTTTTGAGGTTATGCTCGTAAGCGCCCTTTACGGTAAGCACATGCCCATTGCCCTCCCGTCTTTCTTCGGGAATTTTGATAAGCCGTTTTCTTGCAAGATATGCGCCCGTTATGGACTTCGGATTGTTCATAACCTCCTCGGGCGTACCTGCCGCGACTATCTCGCCGCCGTGTATTCCCGCACCCGGACCAATATCCACGATATAATCGGACTCAAGCATTGTTTCCTCGTCATGCTCAACGACAATAACCGTGTTTCCTATATCTCGAAGCTGCTTTAAGGTAGCTATCAGCTTTGTATTGTCGCGCTGATGAAGTCCTATGCTCGGCTCGTCGAGTATATAAAGAACTCCAACCAGAGCTGATCCTATCTGAGTTGCAAGGCGTATTCTTTGCGCTTCCCCTCCCGACAAGGAGCCCGACTTTCGTGAAAGAGTAAGATATTCAAGTCCCACGCTTCTCAAAAATCCAAGCCTTGCCTTTATTTCCTTTATAATTTCCTTTGAAATCACCTTGTCCATCCCCTCAGGCTCAAAGGAATTTATATATTTGAATGATTCATCGACAGACATGTTACAGAACTCGTCTATATTTATATTTCCAACGGTAACTGCGAGTATATTGGGATTGAGTCGTTTTCCGCCACAAACGGGGCACGGAGCTTCCTCTATAAACTGCTCGTAATAATCGTCATTTCCCCCCTGCTGTATGCGCGCCTCTATCATGCGCACAATACCATCAAAGCGAGTTTTCTGACGATGCTCAACTCCACCAAACCAACGGTCGATCTCATAAAATTCATTTCCCGTTCCGTACAGCAAAGCATTGTATGCTTCCTCTGAAAAATCCTTGATTGGAGTATTTACGTCAAAGCCATATCTTTTGCCAACCGCGATAAACAAGGGACCGTTCCAGCTTTGCTCGTCGAGAGTCTTAAATCCGTTTACGGCAATCGCACCTTGACTTAATGAAAGCGATTCGTCAGGTATAAGTCGGTCAACCGCAACACGTCGCATATCTCCAATACCTGCACAGTGCGGGCATGCGCCTGCAGGGTTATTAAATGAAAACATACGTGGCTCTAAATCACCGAACGAAATATTATGCTTCTCGCACGCATAGCTTTGAGAAAATTCAAGCTCACGGGGCTCACCGTCTCTCGGAACGGTTGCGATAATAAGATGTCCGTCGGCAAGCCTGAGGGCATTCTCAATTGAATCCGCAAGTCTTGAACGTATATCGGGCTTCATTACGAGTCTGTCTACCACTATCTCGATATCGTGCTTTTTATTTTTATCAAGCACTATCTCCTCTGAAAGCTCGTACATGCTTCCGTTTACACGCACTCTTACGTATCCGCTTTTCTTTGCATTTGAAAATACCTTTTCGTGCATTCCCTTTTGTGCGCGAATCACGGGAGCCAATACCATAAATCGCTCTCCATCCGGCAGCTCAAGTACCTTCTCGATAATTGATTCTGTAGTCTGTCTGCGTATCTCTTTACCGCATATCGGGCAGTGCGGAACGCCAATTCTTGCGTAAAGCAGACGAAGATAGTCGTATATTTCCGTTACCGTTCCAACGGTCGAGCGCGGATTTTTTGACGTCGTTTTCTGATCTATTGAAATTGCGGGGGAAAGTCCCTCTATAAGGTCTACGTCAGGCTTGTCCATCTGACCGAGAAACTGACGTGCATACGCAGAAAGCGACTCTACAAATCTCCTATGTCCTTCTGCATAAATAGTATCAAACGCAAGCGAGGATTTACCTGAACCTGAAAGTCCGGTAAGAATTACAAGCTTATCTCTCGGTATACTGACGTCTATATTTTTTAGATTATTTACCCTTGCACCTTTGATTACAATTGATTTCGCCATTCTTTTTTTGCTACTCTCCTCTTATTTCTTTAATTCTGTCTCTTATGAACGCCGCTTGCTCAAATTCAAGCCGTCTTGATGCATCCTTCATTTGTTTGGTAAGCTCGGCTATAAGCTTATCCTTTTCCTTTGCGGAAAGCTTTTTGTTCTTATCCTTATCTCTCTTGACGGTCTTTTCCTCGGCTCTTTCGATTTCAATTATATCGCGTATATCCTTCTTAATGGTTTTAGGAATGATACCGTGAGCCTCATTGAACTTCGTCTGTATTTTACGTCGGCGGTTAGTTTCATTAATTGCTCTCTCCATAGAACCAGTAACGGTATCGGCATACATTATCACCTTTCCTTCGGCATTTCTTGCCGCGCGTCCGATGGTCTGGATCAGGCTGCGCTCAGCGCGCAAAAAGCCTTCCTTATCCGCGTCGAGTATAGCGACGAGTGACACCTCGGGTATATCCAAGCCCTCGCGCAAAAGATTTATTCCGATCAAAACGTCAAATTCTCCAAGGCGCAAGTCACGGATTATCTGCATTCTTTCAATTGTGTCAATATTGAAGTGAATGTATTTAACCTTAATGCCGTTGCTTTCAAGATACTCAGTAAGATCCTCTGCCATTTTTCTTGTAAGAGTAGTAACAAGAACTCTCTCATTTTTAGCGGCTCTTATGCGTATTTCGCCAATGAGATCATCCACCTGCCCTTGGATAGGACGTACTACAACCTCTGGGTCAACAAGCCCCGTTGGACGAATAAGCTGCTCGACTACCGCAGAAGAATTATCAATTTCAAAATCTCCCGGTGTTGCGCTTACAAACACAGTTTGTCCGATTTTTTTCTCGAATTCTTCAAAAAACAGCGGTCTGTTGTCAAAAGCAGATGGCAACCTAAATCCAAATTCAACGAGATTCTTTTTTCTTGCTGTATCTCCGCCGCTCATTCCTCGCACCTGAGGAATAGTAACGTGAGATTCATCAATAAACATAACAAAATCTTTTGGAAAATAATCGAGCAAGGTATAAGGCGTCGAGCCCTCGGGTCTGCCCGCAAGCACGCGAGAGTAATTTTCAACGCCGGAGCAAAAGCCGACCTCTCGAAGCATCTCAAGGTCATATTTGACTCTCTCCTCTATACGCTGCGCTTCAATCAGTCGTCCCTCTGCGGTAAAAAATTCACGTCGCTCAATCATTTCGTTCATGATTTCCGCGAGAGCCTTTTCCTTTTTATCGTCGGAAACTGCGTAGTGAGTAGCGGGATATATCGGAGCATAATTAAGCACTCTCAAAATTTCTCCCGTAACAACGTTGATTTCGGAAATCCTATCAATTTCATCACCGAAAAACTCAACTCGGAGCGCTTTATCGCCCATATTTGCGGTAATAATATCTAAGGTATCTCCTTGAACGCGGAATTTATCACGCTCCAATGATAAGTCGTTTCTGTCATAGCTTATCTGTACAAGCTTTTTGATAAGCTCGTCGCGACTCATCTGCATTCCTGGTCGCAATGCAACGACAAGCTTTTGATATTCAAGAGGATCACCGAGAGAATATATGCATGAAACACTCGCTACTATTATTACGTCACGGCGTTCGAAAAGCGCTGACGTTGCGCTGTGTCTGAGCATATCTATCTCATCGTTTATCATTGCATCCTTTTCGATATACATATCCTTACCGGGAATATATGCCTCGGGCTGATAGTAGTCATAATATGACACGAAATATTCCACGGCATTTTCAGGGAACAACTCTCTGAATTCTGAGCAGAGCTGTGCGGCTAGAGTTTTATTATGGGCAAGAACAAGAGTAGGTCTGTTTAATTTTGCTATTACGTTTGCCATAGTAAAGGTCTTTCCCGAGCCCGTAACTCCGAGAAGAGTTTGATAACGGTTACCGCTTTCAATGCTGTTCACTAAACCTTGAATTGCTTCCGGCTGATCTCCGCTCGGTTTAAATTCAGCGCGTAGCTTAAATATTCCGTCATTCATAAGTACATACCTCCTCTCAAAAAATACTACTAATAAAGATTATAACACATAACCGCAAAAAAATAAAGTAGAATATATAATTTTTATTTATTTCTTACTTGACTTTTCTATTTACATGGGATAAAATTATTATACATACAGAAAAGAGGAGGTAAAAAATGAGAATAATCATACATTCGGATTTAAATAACTTTTTTGCCTCCGTTGAGTGTTTAAAGAAGCCTTGGCTTAAGGACGTACCTATGGCAGTTGCTGGTGACAGTGAGCTTCGCCATGGAGTAATTCTAGCAAAGAATATTCATGCCGCCGCATACGGTGTGAAAACGGCAGAGCCTATATGTGCGGCAAAAAGAAAATGTCCCGATCTTATTACCGTGCCCCCAAACCATGACGACTATATTATCATATCACGAAAGGTGAGAAAAATTTATGAGGAATACAGCAATAATATCGAAGCATTTGGGATTGACGAATGTTGGATAGACATATCCGATATAGCCAAGGATTTTGAGACAGGACAGCAAATCGCCGATGAGATAAGAACTAAAATATACGAGTTGATAGGAATTACCGCCTCTTGCGGAGTGTCCTTTAATAAGGTTTTTGCAAAGCTCGGCTCGGATATAAAAAAACCGGATGCAACAACCGTAATAAGCGACAAAAACTTTAAGGAAATCGTCTGGCCTCTTGATGCCGATAAGCTTTTATTTGTCGGACGCTCCACAAACAAAAGTCTATCGCAAATGAATATTCATACGATTGGTGATATTGCAAATACCGACGAACGCAGTCTTGAGCTTATATTTGGAAAGCACGGAAAAAGTCTTTGGCAAAACGCCAACGGATTGGACCATTCCCCCGTAAAGGATGTTGATCTGCCTTCAATAGTAAAATCCGTAAGTCACAGTATTACTCTGCCGCGTGATATTATCAATGACGATGACGTAAGAGTAGTTCTTCTCTCACTTTCAGAAAAGGTTTCAGGGAGACTCAGAAGACTCGATATGGTTTGCAGCACAGTACAGATATACGTTCGCGATTTTGAACTTTATTCTTATGAAAGACAACAAAAGCTCTCCCTTCCCAACCGAACAGCATCTGCTATTTTTGAATCGGCATTTGATCTTTTCAAAGCTAATCATACAAGCGGAAAACCTATACGCTCTCTCGGAGTGCGAGCAACTGACCTGAGCTACGACAGCGTGCAGCAGCTTTCCATTTCAAAAATACACGACGACCTAGAAAAATACGAACGAATAGAAGCAGTCACCGACGGTATACGTGAAAAATTCGGTATCACTGCTTTAAAGCGTGGTGTTATGCTTACCTCTAACGTGCTTGACGGATTTGAAACGAAAAACGAATAGAACATCACAAAAGGGGCTGTCACATTTAGATGCAGAAGTCGTGATTTGGTTCTCGTAGGCGTACAGGAGTACGCCAGAGAGCCAAATCGCGGCTAAAAAACACATATAAAATGAAATTTGAGAGATTTATCTCGAAAA
>SVQL01000113.1 GCA_015065365.1 Oscillospiraceae bacterium
AATAACCCATTCGTTAATACAATGAACTACAGAAAGCGGAAATGGTGTATTTTATCCTTGTTTTCCCATCGGTTCGGCGACGACTGATTCCGCTTCCTCTTCTGTAAGCCAGTGGACGGTTAAGGTGAAATACTCAAATCCGCTACCGTCAGCGATCAGTCCCGGCAACTCATAGTGCATAGTAATAGTTTCGCCGGGGTGGAGTGCTTTTGTTTTTTCATCCAACCTAATAACAATCTCGTCAGAGGAAACAGAAAGCACGTCCAACGGATCAAATCCTCCGCAGCTTTCAAAAATTCTTCCGGGCTCTGCCTGCAGATACTTTTCAAAATTAGCTTTACGTGGAGGATTCCATAATTTATAGTCGTCGTTAATGTAGTGAACGCGAATAATCGGCTTTACATTCATATCTTTAAACCTTTTTCACATCGCTGTATGCATCAAAGAATTCTTCCCAAGTCATATCGGGCTGATATTTGCCGTTTGCAAAGATGCCCCAGCAATCATTAGGATAATCGTTCTCATTCAATAGCTCTTTAAAGACGTATTTAAGTTTAAAGTCAAAGGGAAACCACTTACCGTCTACCAGCTTATAAGTACAGCCTATACCGTGAATTTTGCCATCCTTGAAGGTGCCCTTAAGCATCTTATTCTTGCCCTCGAACAAGCAACCTATACCGGAGGGAACACCGTTCACTGCCTCTCCGATATATCTTTTGCCTTCATAAACAATTTCTTCACCGTATTCATCGATATCTCGTCCGTCTGCATATCCAAAGTATTCTTCGGATTCCCCGTCAGCCGAGTACTCGTATCTATATCCAAAGACAAGCTCTCCGTCCTTAAATACACCGCTCTTTCTGATGTATTGACTATCGCCGTTGACGTCGGAGTCGTAACACGTAGTCCCCAATCCGTTCAGCTTTCCACCTACGAACTGTCCTTCGGTAAGGGTGTATCTGAAGTCTCCTTCGCGGAAGAAATCCATCTCACGAAGCATGCTGAAGCCGTCCTCGTCAACGCAATCTACGGGCATTGTTTGACCGTTTTCAAAGGTATATTCTTCAAGGGGAATCTGCTTTTTTTCCAAGCCCAGCTCTTCCGCTTCCTTCTCGGTTACGTAACTGCCATGATTATAGTATCCGGTTTTGGCAAAGCGATCGTTAGTGTCGGGCAGAGCCGTGCAATATCCGTGCTTAACCCCGTCAACGTACGTACCGAGCATAACAACGGCGTCCGTTTCCAACGACGTACCGCCGATGCCGTCCCTGTCGTCTTCATCGCGCTCAATATATTCGTATTTTTTATAGTAAAAGGAAAGCCCTTCAAACTTATCACCGTTGAAATAGCCGTATTGGTACGATACGTGAGCGGTGAATTTACCCGCTTCGAGCTTCTTGATTTTAAAGGTTTTTTTGCCTTGTCTTACATAGTTACTAAAATAAATTGACATAATTTTCTCCTAAGCTTATTAATATAACACCATTTTTGAGATAAATGCGTAGAGAATTTAAGATCCCCAAACAACGTAATCTGCGCCGGAGAACTTGTTTTCCTCGCTGTCACCGAAGAATACAAATGCGTATCCGTCGCAGGTTGCAAGGAAGGGTACGTCAAACTCAAGGGGGTCGTACTGAAGAAGCAGACCGCCCCTGTCATCGCTGTCGTCAACGTCGTTGCTCGGATAGCCGAGGAGCTTTGTTCCGCTATATCCGGCATCAACCTTTTCAAAGGTAATAACGTAGGTATCGGTTAAACCCTTGATGTTACACTCCTCGTTGTAATCGTCAAGAATATACTTAGGCTCTTCAAGGGTATGATTAACCATCATATAAAGGTCATCGGAGGGATACATCTCAGCATCAAGGAAGAAATAAAGATATCCCTTGTGAGGAAGTCTGCACTCGGGATCAAGATCCCTAAGATCCTCACATCTAATTTGTGCAAAGAAAACACCGTCATCGGGATATGGATCATCTGCCGTGGGGAGACAGGGACTGCCGAAGAACTTGCTACAGCCCTCGTCGATCTTTTCACCGGGCTCTACCTTTCTAACCTTCATTGCTACCGCGTAATCAGCGTTTTTGGGAAGGTCGATAAGCTCAAAGTCGAAAATCATATTATCGCCCTTGATCTCGCACTCTGCGTGCGCTTTTCCGTCAACAAGGTCATAATATTTATCATAAAAATATGCAATCTTGCCGGTGGAGGTATATTCGATCCACTTCATATTGAATCCGACATCTCCCGCAAGCCATACGTTCGTGTTGAAAGGGGGAACATCGGGCAGACTTGCAGAACCGCCCTTCTTGTAAGGCACGATAGCGGTTGCCTCAGCTACGACATTTCCGTTCTTTTCTACTCGTTTACCTGTTACTCTTAAAAACTTTTTATCTTCCATTTCGCGCTTCTCCTTAATTCTTTATGTAATCTTTTTTTAGATCCAGCATAGTTTCGGTGTAATTGCTTATCGCTTCATCCTCCCAAGAGATGATGAAAAAATATTGGTTATCGCTACTGTCGCCGTAATAGCCCGTCCAGCAATCAAACTCCACACGTTCTCCTTTCTTGAGGGGATATTTCTTGCCGTCTGCCTTGACGGTGATTTCATCCTTGGAAATTTCGATGATTTCCACCCCAATATCCTCTTCTTTATCGAGGACACCGAGCTTGATTTCGGCAAGGTCATCTCTTAAATAGCTGATAAGCTGATTTCCGGCTTCATCTTTTCCTACTTCCCAATATACGCTTACTCTGATTTTTTCCATATTCACCTCAGTCAAACATCATACCGGGATTCATGGCCTTAGGGCATCTCCACGGAGTATTTATTTCAGCAAAATATTTTTCCATCAGGTTCCAGCGCTGATAAACCGAATTAAGATCTCGGGTCTTATCGATTTCCGCCTCAACCTTCCACATAACCGCTTGGTATTTTTCAGCGAAGTTTTCGGTAAATTCAATAGGATCTACCTTGAACGTGGGAGCGTTTATACCTTGCAATACAATCGGAGCGTATTTTCCGTATTCCGCCTGAATTTCTTCCACGTTGGGTTTTATCTGCATTGGTTCGGGGAAGCTCTGATTCGCTCTGTAATACTTTTGCATAGCATATGCCGAGCCTTCAACGTCACCATTTTCCTTGGCGGTGAGAGCTGCTTTTTTATAGCAAGCCATTGCTTTATCTCTTTGACAAGATGTTAAGTAATAATCGCCTGCCTCAAGATAAAATTCCATACGGCCCTTCATTGGCATATTCGCCGAGTTCTCAATACACACGACAAGATCATCAGCCAAATGAGGATATGCAAAAGCGTATCTGCCCTTTGCCTTTATTTTGATTAACAGATAGTAGAAAATTGCGTATTCATCTACGGATGAAAGCAGGCATTTTTCTTTAGTTTTTTCACCGAAGAACAACGTAAGCTCTGCCGGAATTCTATCGTGCGAGGTGTTGTCCTCGGCAAGCGTGTAAAGATACGGATAGATTACGGCAAATTCTTTGCTATCAAGCCTGCCGTTTTTAATAATTGCAGAGAGAAGCTTTTTGTTTTCCGCTTCAAAGAGGTCTATGTCCCCAATCAGCTTTTCTATGGTAGCCTTATGAGGTGTTGATTTTTTGATTTCATCAAGAAAAACCGTGTTTTTCTCCGCTTGCATTTTTTCAATAAGCGCATCATTAGTCATACGGCGCAAAGCCACTCTCAAATCTCTTTGGGCTGCAAAATAGGTTTTTTGGTAGCCAAGCAAAAACTTGACCTTTTTTATTGCAGCATCAATTTCGGGCTTCATATCTCGATATGCGCCAATATGAGGATACTCCGTGCTGATTTTTTCGTTCATTCCGCTACACCTCCTTACTCCTTCACGGTAAACGCAAAGGCAAATCCGTAAGCGTTGGCATCGTCCTTAAACCATTCCTCGCCCATGGTGGAAACGGTCATCGTTTTTTCATTTTTACGATACGCGACCTTTATCGTTACGCTGTCGCTATTCTTTTCAAGCACGGTTATTTTCACTTCGGTGTTTACGCTCTCGAGCTGTGAGGCGACCTCAAACGAATTAAAATCCCATTCGCCGTCTACGGTGTTAGAGAGC
>SVQL01000114.1 GCA_015065365.1 Oscillospiraceae bacterium
TATACGAACGCCCTTCCTGATCCGGTAATGGCGCTGTTTGAGCATACGACCGTATAGTCCTTCAAGGCAACGCCGTTAATCGTCAACGGCTCGTTTGACGCATTCGTTGTTTGTTCTTCTGTCTGTGCATGTTCATCGCCATTACAGCCAACAACCAAAGGCAAAATCATAATCAATGCCAATATCAAGCTTAAAAATCTGATTTTATTTCTCACTGTATCCTCCTATAACACTTTTTGCCGCAATGACAAGACCGTGATAGTCCGCCAAGGCGGACAGTCACGAAATTCTGTTGCTATTTTGTAAACAAAAATCACTCAAAAGCAACCAAACATAGCTTAAAGCGTATCTCTTTTTAAACCTCTGGATACAAATTACGTTTAATCTGCTTCGTTTTTTCAGAATTTTACGTTATTTAAGCTCTTAAGTTCCTTATTGATCTTTTTCTGTTCCTTTGTCAAGTACCATTGCAAATTGGAACGCTTATCCGTTATCATAGCACGAGGAATCTTATACGCCGTATTACCAAACATAAAGCTCATATCAGTCGTTCTCGAGTCGTATATCAAGTCAACGAGCTTTGTATCCCCCTCGTCGTCAATATATCTAAGTTTCAGCACGCTTTCGTAATAGAAAGGTACGAGCGTCTGCTTACCAAAACTTGCCATAACCTCAAACGCTGCACCCGTCTGATCGTACTTCGCAGTATTCGTGTTGGGGATAGCGTACAGAATAGCAATGTTGTGGACGTAAGAATAATATTCCTTTTGATCCACGTCGTACTTAGGATAAGGCAACGGAGCAAAGCCATCGGTCATATCCGTAAAGTTTCTCGCGGTATAGAAGTAACCGATGGAGAACAGCATCTCGCCGGCAGCAAACTTCTGCACGAGTATAGGTGAGTGCGTCTGGTTGTATAGCTGAGTGTCTCCTGCATTGTTGCCGTATTCTCCTGCGCCCTCAACGTGCATAAGGTTATACAAACGTCCCATAATATCTATCGAGCGCTCGTCGCCCATAGTAAGAACCGCCTTACCCTCGTTATCACGCTGAATAATTTTGCCGCCTGCTCCTATGTACCATCCATTGATGTGTGCATCACTGCAAAGAAATCCAAACCTATCGTTAATATCTACCGTATTGCTGTTATTCAAATCCCTCCACATATTCTTCGAAAGCGTCGCTACTTCATCGATAGTCCACTTACCCTCAAGGACCATCGTTCTGAGGTTTACGTACGCATCGTCGCCGTAGTTTTCGGAAAGAAGCTTTTTATTTACGAATATGGCGCCCGTATTGCTTACCATGTCTATACCGATGTCACCCGCCATTACGTAGTTATGTCCGTTTATTTTAGCGGTGTCCATGTAATCCTGCGCCCACCAGTCGCCCGTAAAGTCAAGGTACTTGGAGTCGTCAAGATTCTTAAACCATCCTTCGAGAACGAGCGGCATTCCGTTCCACTGAACGAGCTGATATGCGTCAAACTCCGTGGACTCTGCCTGAAGGAAAGGACGGATATCCGTTGCCGCATTGCTCGCTTCAGAACCGGTGTCGATAAAGTTCATCTGAAGATTGAGATAATCCTCTGCCTTTATGTTTCTCTTATAGATCTCGAGAGAAATAAAATCTCCGTCCTCCATAGAGCCGTTCATGTCGTAGAAGTATTCGGCAGCGTTCGACGCCTTCGTAGTCTGCCAAACGTTGATCTCTTCTCCCTCAAATTTTACGCCCTTGACCTTGTCGCTCAGCAAAAGACCGTCACTCGCATCGGTAGTAACCGAAGTCTCGGTCTCTTCCACGTTGCCGCCGACGCAAGATACGATAAGCGGACACAACATCAAGATCGCCAACAAAAGCACGATTATTTTTTTCATAAAAACCCCTTTCCACTTTAAGCACAAGTGTCACATAAATTGTAGAGTACATCGCTCTTGGAAGCGCACTGCAAATATTACTTACAACGTAATTTTATCATACTTCACAGTTTTTTTCAACCAAAACAACTCTGAAAAATACAAACAAATCTCTTTTCTACTCTGCACAAAACACATCTTGCATTTTGTGAATATCCACCATTTTTTTAATTGTTATTGACAGCAACTGTATAATGGTGTATAATTTAGTATGTAGTTTATACAGTAATAACTGATTTTTTCGCTTAAATTAATTGATTCAACAAATAGGAGTATAACACAAAATGAAGTTCGCTCATTACGACTACAAGTGCATATATTACGAACCGTCAAACGATCCCTCCAAAAAACATGACACAAAGTTTTTTATTTCCAGCAACCGAGCCGAAATAAATCTTGGGCTTGAATATCATTCGTCGTTGATATCCATCTATACCGATGACAATGAATTTGAGCACTTCAAGCTCGGAGTCGATTTTTCTCCTCCCGGATCTGTACTTGAGGGCAGATGCGAGGATAGGATGTACCTCAACTTTATAATAAAGGGCAAAGGGCGAGTAAACGGCGTGCCTTTTTCCGAAGGTCAGTTCTATTACACTCTGCCAATGCAAACGCATACTGTTGAAACCGATTCAAACGACCCGTTCGTTTCCGCGTGGATATCAGTTAAAGGAACATATATCAACTATATATTAGACGAATTAAACAAAAAAAGCGAGAAAAATATCATGCCCCTCGAATCTCGGTCAGATATAATGAAGCTTACGAAAATGTTCTTATATCAGATAAATTTGGGAGAAAAAACAACCTTGTATTTAAAATCCGTAATAGATATATATCTGTCATACATACACAATCCTAATTCTGATTCGGATTATCCCGAGCCGTATTATACGGATAAAATAGCGAAAGTAATACGGGAATCAAAAAAGTACGTCAAAAACAATTTAAAAACCGTTACGGTTGCCGATATGGCAGCAGATCAACATTATGATACAAAGTATTTTTCTCAGATATTTATCAAAGCTATGGGCTTACGTCCGCTTGACTATATTATCGACTGCAAAATGAAATGGGCAAGAAACTCACTCGTCAATTCCGACCTTAGTATTACCGAAATAATGGAAGCGATAGGCTACGATCACAGAAACGGCTTCACCATCGCTTTTAAGAAAAAATACGGCTGTCCACCTGCGGAGTACAGAAGAAAAACAAAAAATAATATTACAAAGCCGACGCGCAATTAAAGTGAACTCAAAAGTTTAGAGAAAAATTAAATATTAAATTGCTTCTGAAGGGGGTGTCTCAAATGCAAATTTGAGACACCCCCTTCTACCATATTATTTTTTAAAAACTTTCTTAAATATATCCTTTTTCCTTTGCACTATCTTCGTCTTTTTAAAGCTCGTGAATCAGTTCATCTGTTGCTTGCTTGATATCTTTAGTAGTCATATCATCCAGAATCCTTATAACATTTCTTATACATCGCTTGAGGTAGTTTCTTGCGCATATCTCGCATTGAGCCGAAGAAGGCTTCCTCGGATTTGGACATAATATGACGTTCATCCTTAAGACAGATCAACTCAAACGTGCAGAATAAATCGGCAACTTGTAATAATCTGTAGTCGGCGGGCATTACCTTGCGAAACTACACTTACGAAAGCATAACCGTAAACACCGATACCAAGAGCTTTTTCAGTTCATCTTGTCTGTTATCATATGTCCGTATTTGCCGATGTGCTTCTGTTCGGTTAGCTCCACATCGGGAACGAGGTTGCCGCAATCCTTGCGGTATGTACCTCCGAGTTGTTCGTAAATGGTCTTTTCTTCTTTAATTTTGTTTGCTCCTCCGTACGTTTATTTCATCAAAACCTTTATACCATGAAGCAAAAATGCTTGCTTGCAAGGGCATTTTTGCGAAGCCGTCAATCGTGCGGTAGCACGAAGTGCACAGGGGCAACGCCACAAAGACTTGCGTTAGCAAGTATTTCCGCACGGATTATACCGTAAGGGAAAACGCGTACTTGACGGTTATCTTGTGTCCTTGCGATATTCGGTTATGACGTTCAAATCTCATAGTTCGTACGGGGT
>SVQL01000015.1 GCA_015065365.1 Oscillospiraceae bacterium
ATTTGAGAGATTTATCTCGAAAATTTCTACATAAAACCCGCTTTCACTATCGTTTTTTTGATAGCAAAAGCGGATTTTTACTGTTTTTATATTCGTGTGTTTTTGTTCTGCGCTAAATGTGACAGCCTCTTCTCATTTCCTCACCCCAGCAACTCTCCAATCGCCTGAGCTGTTTCCTTTTTACTTGTGCTACAAAAGATAAAATCCGAAATGCAACGCAAAAGGGGGTGTCTCAAATGCAAATTTGAGACACCCCCTTTTTAGGGGATAGGCAGATTTGACAAGACCGATTATTTTTTAACATTCAAGGTATTAAAAAATATTTTCTTATTTCTCACAAGGTTGAGTCCCAGCAAAAAAACGATTACACAAACGGCTGAACCTATTACGGCATTAAATATGCATATATCGGTCGCTGACATTTCTCCGAACGATACAAGCATTGAACGCTGTAATGCAAATATAGAAACGCAAGCGTCCGCCAAGGATACGTTTCGCAGAGTAATAAGCCTTGCTGACGCGCTTTTTCTTGATTTTATTATGTTTATTATGGCAAGCGTGATTTTCGTAAAAGAGTACACCGCCATAGCTATCATAACTATCTCGTGCATTACCATTCCCCTGTCACGAACTACCGCAAGTATGACTGTACCGACAAGCGGCAGAGAAAGCAGCATAAGCATCACACCGGTAAATTTCGTTATAAAGCTACCGCTTCCCTTTGTTTTAAGTACAACAAATCGAACGATACTCAAAATTGCATAATATATACCAACTGTAAGGAGCCACCAGGAATGAGTAATTATACCGAATACAACGTTATATGCACCGAAGGCAACGTTGAAAAGCAAGCCGAGAAGCGCGAGCCTCCCTATCTTATCCATTAACTTATTCATCAACGTCTCGCGCCCCCAAAACACAATCGTTTATAACCTTAATAATAAAATCCATATCGTCGTTGCAATCGTTCTCAAGCCAGTCCATTACGATAGCGAATACACCCGTCAAATAGAATTTTATCACATAAGGACGCTCTTTTTCGGAAACTCCAAAGCGCACAAGAATAGGCTCAAAGATGTACTTGAACATCTTGCCGTACACCTCGTCCATATTCATTAACTGAAACTGCTTAATAGCGAGCTTGAATATACGGCGGTTGTCTTTGATAAACGTCAGATACGGATCAAGATATTCGTGCGTTACGAATATAAGCTCCTTTCGGTCACAGCTTTCCAATCTGACAACCATGTCTTTTTTTTCAATATTGTAATAAGAAAAGTGCTTATCGAGAATGTACTGAGTTGTTTCCTTTAACAGATCCGCAGTATTTTCATAGTGGAGATAAAAGGTAGAGCGATTTACCCCTGCTTCCTCGCATATTTCCTTTACCGTGATATAAATAAAATCCTTCTTTTCAAGAAGCGACAAGAGAGCTTCGTCCATTTTGATTGCCGTATTAAAATATTTGCTTTCATTCTTATTCATGTCAGACGCGCCCCCTTACAGCTTTATTTGCCCTCGCTTATCTCTCTCGCCAGCTCAACGATTTCGTATGCGTATTTCTTTTTGCCGTTTTCAAGTATTTTCTTATAAATCGGATAATTAATTCCGCAAAAGGCAAAGCCTACAATGCCGATTACAATTCCGAGAATCATATAAGGTACCGTTCCTCCGATGACCTGCATGGCAAGGCACATTCCCGTGCCCGCTATAAGCGCACTGACAATTCCAAAGGTATATGCGAAAATATTTGCAGGGCGCTTTGCTTTAGCATCAAGCTTTTTGAGAGCGATAATTTTTGAATGCTCCTTAGGAGCATACTCCTTTGCGATGGATTCTGCGTAAATTTTGTCTGTGTTCATTTTCATTTCTCCTTTTCGTTTTGATGTATTTATTATACCAACGAAAAGAGAAAAACGGAACAACACGTTTTTAGGAATGTGTTGATTTTTAAGTTATACCACAAGTAATATTATAGCACAAAAAATTAAAAGCTACAACCGCAATTCTCAAAAAAGAGTTGCGGTTTTTAGCTTATTATGGTATAATATTTACGTAAATAATGATTTAAGGAGATGCTTCTGTGGAAGATCTGATTTTTAGCATAAACGCCGTGCTCCCCATTGTTCTATTGGTGTGTATCGGTTATCTGCTCCGAAGGCTCGGGGTACTTCCCCTCTCCGTCACCGGTGTAATGAATAAGCTGGTGTTTCGCGTGTTTCTGCCCGCGATGCTGTTTTTGAACGTTTACAATATTCAAAGCTTTAGCCAAACGTCCTTTGACTATATCTTCTACGTGCTGATATTCACCGTTTGCATTTTCTTTGTCGGTATTCCCACCGTTATGCTTATCACCAAGGATAACCGCCAAAGAGGCTCTGTACTGCAAGGATTTTTCCGCTCCAATTACGCGCTCGTGGGTATTCCCCTTGCCACCTCGATTTTCGGCGCAGAGGGTGGCATCGTGGCGGCAATGCTTTCGGCGTTCATAATCCCGCTTTTTAATATTCTGGCAGTCGTGTCGCTTTCCATCTTCGGAGGTAAAAACGGCAAGCACCCAAGCCCCGCAAAAATTCTTTTGGACATAATAAAAAACCCCTTGATACAAGCCATCGCGCTTGGCGGAATTGTTCTTCTAATTCGCGTGGCATTTGTAAAACACAGCATAGAATTTCGTCTCGCGGACGTAAAGCCCGTCTACTCGGTGCTTACCTCGCTTTCCGCAGTTGCGACTCCCCTTTCGCTCGTCACCCTCGGAGCGCAGTTTGAATTCTCCGCAGTTCCCACCCTCAAAAAGCCGATATTGTGGACGGTGCTCGTGCGCTGTCTATTGATCCCCGTAATAGCGCTATCCGTAGCTTTAGCCATCGGTCGCTTTAACAGTGCCCACTTTGCAGCATTTTTAGCGGTATACGTCACACCCGTCGCCGTTTCAAGCGTTCCCATGGCGCAAGAAATGGACGCAGATGTCGCGCTTTCGGGACAGCTTGTGGTATGGACTACTCTCATCTCGGGCTTTACAATTTTCGCAGCAACGTGGATATTGAAAAGTATTGGTATATTTTAAAATAACATTTGTACACGCAAAAAGGGCTGAATTCTCGTAATTCCGCCCTTTTTATATCAGCTATCATGCGCGCGAAAATATGCAATTACCTGCAATATGAAAAAAATAAAAATTTTTCAAAAATATCTTGACAAGCCTATAAAGCCGTGATATAATCAAAGCAAAGAAAAGGCGTGCCTTCTAAAACTGGTCGTTATAATATTTTTCTATTTGCTATTTTTCAAGCGTACGGTGAATAATTACAAATAGGATTAAATTATTTTGAATAGTTTTTTTAGTCAGACCAATTGATGTTCTATCTATATCTATAGCCATAGCTATATTTGTAAATTGCATTAATTGGTCTGTTTTGCGCCTTTTGCATATATTTTGCAAAAGGGCTTTTTTCTTAATAAAATTCAAAGGAGAAAAAAATGAAAACAAAAAAACTAGACTTCCCATCAAGCGAAATCGAAGAAAAAATAGGATATTCTTTTAAAAACAAAGATTTACTCGAACAAGCCTTTACACGAAAATCTTATTCCGAAGAAAACCCAGAAACAGAAAACAATGAACTACTTGAATTTATTGGAGATAGTATCATTGGATTTCTTGTAGTAAAACAACTATCTATCTACTATACGGTAGATAGATATGCTCACATACCCGATAAAATCAAGCCGCTCTTGGAAATTCCCGATCAACATTTTTTCGAGTGCGAACTTGATGAAGCCGAATTGAGCGAGTTAAAGATCAAGCTCGTTCAGCGATCTTCGTTAGCAAAATCTTCAGAACGCCGAGAATTAGAAAAATATCTTCGCATGGGGGCGGGTGACGTTATAAACGAAATTCAAAATCAGGACTCCGTAAAAGAAGACCTGTTTGAAGCTTTAGTAGGCGCAGTCGCAATAGATTCGAATTGGGATATGACTACACTCGAAGAACTCGTACTCCGTCTGCTTGATTTTGATGCAATTCTCGAGTTTGATGACAATGACGAAGAAGATTACGAAGGCTTGCTCTCCAACTGGTTTAAGAAAACAGGCAGAGATCTAACGTTTAATAACGCGGCACCTATTTGTAAAAATCTTAAATTTGCCGTTTCCGTCGATTTAGGTTTCAAAATGTTAAATTATCATGCATCTGGCTATGGAATGACCGAAAAGGGCGCTCGGAGAATGGCAGCAAAACGCGCAATTTCTTTCATAAGGAAAACCAATGATCGCACCGCAGCAATTATCAAAGCCGTCGGTATGCCAGACCCTAATCGTGCCGTAAATCAGCTACAGGAGCTATACCAAAAAAAGATGATTCCGGCGCCTAAATACACCTTTTCGCAAAGCAAAAACGCGCAGTCAGGAAATCCAGAATGGGGATGTTCCTGCATCATAGAGGGCTTGCATGACGATACCTCCGAATTTATTTGCGCATCAAAAATTGAAGCCAAAAAGGCTGTCGCATATGATACTCTTTTATATCTTATGGGTACAGATACAATGCCACTGTTTTTTAATAACATAACAAAAATAGAATATATTGATAAGGAGAATATAGAAAATGAATGAAATCAAGTGTACGCGTTGCGGAGAAATATTTAAAATTGATGAAGCTGGATATGCAGCTATTTTAAAACAAGTGAGAGATAAGGAATTTGAGAAAGAAATGGGTAGATGCGTTGAATTAGAATCGACAAAATTATCCCAAGAATTCCAAGCACGCCTTAATGAAAAAGATAATGAAATCAAAGAATTATCAAAATTAAACGAACTAAATAAAAAAGATGCCGAAATTAACCTTGCGAATGCGTTGAGCGAAAAAGGCATACAGCACCAAAAAGTGCTAGATGAAAGAGACCAACTTATAAGAGATTTGGAAAGCAAGTTGAAAATGCTTGAGAGCGCCAAAGAGAAAGATATAAATTTGGCAACTATCGAAATTGAAAATCAATATCGAGATCAGCTTACGCAAAAGAATGAGCAAATAACGGGGTTGCTTAAGACACTTGAGTTGAATGAAAAAGATGCAAAGTTTGACCTTGCAAGTGCGTTGGGCGAAAAAGATAAGCTTATCAAAGAGTTGACTGATAAAATTGAATATCTTGAAAAGGGTAAAGATACCGCCATAGACCTTGCTGTCATCAAAGCCGAAGTCCCGTACAAAAATAAACTTGCCGAAATGGATGAGCAGATTGAAAAGTTAACAACCCAGATACAATTAAATGAGTATCAACAAAAATTAGAAATAGCTACTGTAGTTCAGGAAAAAGATAAAATTATTAACGAAAAGGATAATGAGATAACCAAATTGAAAAGCGATATTCAAAACGCAGAACAAGGTTATGAACTAAAAGAAAAAGCAATTAAAGAAGCTCACGAAAAAGAGATAGAGGCCAAAGATTTACAAATCGGTTACTATAAAGACCTAAAAACAAAGCTCTCTACCAAACTATTGGGAGAAACCCTTGAACAGCATTGCCAAATTGAATTTAATAGGCTACGTTCAACTGGATTTCAAAATGCATATTTTGAAAAAGATAACGATATAAAAACCGGAAGTAAGGGCGATTTTATATTTAGAGATTTCGGAGAAAATGGAATTGAATTCATATCTATTATGTTTGAAATGAAGAACGAAGCCGATACAACCGCAACAAAAAAGAAAAACGAAGATTTCTTTAAAGAACTTGATAAAGACAGAAATGAAAAGGGCTGTGAATATGCCGTTTTAGTTTCAATGTTAGAAGCGGACAATGAACTTTACAATACAGGAATCGTAGATGTTTCCCACAAATACCCCAAAATGTACGTTGTCCGCCCTCAATTCTTTATCCCAATTATAACCCTGTTAAGAAATGCTGCGTTAAACTCCTTGCACTATCGCCAAGAGTTAGAAGTGATTAGAAATCAAAACATAGACATTTCAAATTTTGAAGCTGATATGAATGATTTTAAGGATAAATTCGCAAGAAATTACAGACTTGCAAGCGAACGTTTTAAAACAGCAATCGAAGAAATTGATAAAACAATTTTACATCTTCAAAAAACGAAGGACGCGTTATTGTCGTCGGAAAACAATTTAAGACTTGCAAATAATAAAGCCGAAGATTTAACAATCAAAAGATTAACAGCGCATAATCCAACCATGGCAAAAAAGTTTGCTGAATTAGAATCAAAAAAATAATATTTAGGCCGGGGCTGAATCATACATTTTGGTTCAGCCCTATTTCTTTACTTTCGTGCGGCTTCAAAATGCGACTCTTTCCATTGTGTACTCATTTTGAGTGTTTTGCATTATTACATTTCCCTGCTCTGACATGTCACAGTGTGTGCCACAGTGTGCAGTGCGTGGGTACATGCGCGATGAGCCCCAGCTCTCTAATTTCCGCCTCTCCTCGCCCACAAATGCTTCTACACTCTATGCCGCCGTGCGGCGTGTATGTATCCCCCATTTTTTCAAAAGTGTTGACACGGGGACATTTTTTTGGTACAATTATTATATATCGACGATAGGAATATACAATATATGTCAAATTTTACAGATATTTCCATAATAGGCGCAGGGCACGCAGGGATTGAGGCGGCGTTAGCGGCGGCAAGAACGGGCATGGATACCGTGCTTTTTACAATGTCGCTTGAAAGCATTGCAAATATGCCCTGTAACCCCTCAATAGGCGGCACGGGCAAAGGACATCTCGTGTACGAAATCGATGCGCTTGGTGGCGAAATGGGTCGAGCCGCCGATAAGGTCACCCTTCAATCACGCACGCTAAACCTCGGAAAGGGAGCGGCAGTTCACTCAAAGCGCATACAGGCAGACCGCAAGCGTTATCAGGCAATAATGAAGCATACGCTTGAAACGACTCCCCACCTTCGCCTTGTCCAAGCAGAAATAATTTCCATAGAGACTGAGGACGGGCAGGTTACCTCCGTAACCACAAAGCTCGGCGAGGTGTGGAAGTGCAAATGCGCCGTGATATGCTCGGGTACCTACCTTGAGAGCCGCATTTTTGTTGGCGACGTCAACTATGAAAGCGGCCCTGACGGGTTCCTTTCATCAAAAGGGCTTTCCGCCTCGCTCGAAGCACTTGGAGTCAAGCTGCTCCGATTTAAAACAGGTACGCCCGCAAGAGTCAAAAAAAGCACGATAGATACCACTGCTCTTGAAATTCAGAACGGAGAGGAAAGAATAGTTCCATACTCATATCTTACTCCCGACGAGTATTTCGACGAGCTTGAGCAGCTTCCCTGCCACGTCGTATATACAAATAGCGAAACTCATCGAATTATAAGAGAAAATATACACCGTTCCGCTATGTATTCCGGACAGATCCACGGCACAGGCCCGCGCTATTGCCCCTCAATTGAGGATAAGCTGACTCGCTTTGCCGACAAGGAACGCCACCAGCTTTTTGTAGAGCCCGTAGGAGCAGAAACGGAAGAAATGTATATTCAAGGCTTTTCTACCTCTCTGCCTGTTGACGTTCAACGCAAGATGCTCTCTTCCCTTCAAGGCTTTGAAAAAGCGGAAATAATGCGCTACGCATACGCAATCGAATACGACTGTATCGATCCCACTCAGCTTTTGCCAACGCTTGAATTCAAAAAAATTCGAGGTTTATACGGCGCGGGACAGTTCAACGGCACCTCTGGCTACGAGGAAGCCGCCGCACAAGGTCTTATTGCAGGGCTTAACGCCTCTCTTTCCTTGCGAAATTTGCAACCACTCATTTTGAGCAGATCAGAAAGCTACATCGGCACCCTTATCGACGATCTTGTTACAAAAGGCACGAACGAGCCTTACAGAATGATGACCTCACGTTCGGAATACAGGCTTTTACTCCGTCAAGACAACGCCGATACGCGTTTAACGCGCAAAGGCTATGAGGCAGGCTTGGTCTCTGAAGCTCAATACGAGGCATTTTTGGAAAAGCAAGCGCAAATCGAAGCAGAAATTACCCGACTTAATGAAACACACGTATCTCCGGCAGTAGCAAATCCCTTACTTGAGGCTCTTGGACTGGCAACGATTTCTACGGGATTTTCTCTTGCAGAATTGCTCAGACGTCCGCAGCTAAACTATTCCCTGCTTGAAGCAATCGACAAAAACCGTCCTCAACTTCCGCCGAGAGTCGTAGGCACGGTAGAAGTAACAGTAAAATACGAGGGCTATATAAAGCGTCAAATCAGCGAGGTTAAGCGTCAAGAAAGGCTTGAAACCAAACAAATTCCCGCAAACGTTGATTATCTTTCAATAAAAGGCTTGAGAATCGAGGCGGCGCAGAAGCTCTCAGCCGTAAAACCACTCACAATAGGACAAGCCTCAAGAATAAGCGGAGTAAACCCGGCAGACATTTCAGTACTTTTGATTTATTTTGGAATCAAATAACCACAATGTTTCACGTGAAACAAACAAAGATTTACACGGAGTTTTACATGAATTTTACAGAATTTTACAATATTGCACTTGAAATATGGAGTAAAAACGCTTCCCTGCCCGATTTATCGGAAGAAAAGGCTCAAAAGCTCTATGCGTTGACCAACTATATGCTTGAAGTTAACAAATCTATGAACCTTACCGCAATCAAGGACGAAGAGTCGATAATTCTTAAGCATTACGCAGACTCCCTTGCTGTAAGCGCATATATTCCCTCAGGCGCATCGGTTATAGACGTTGGGTGCGGCGCAGGCTTTCCTACACTGCCTTTGGCGATTTTTCGACCCGACATTTCCATAACCGCATTAGACAGCACCGCCAAGCGCATAGAATACGTCAAGCAAGCCGCAAGACTTTTGGTTCTCAACAACGTAAGCGCAATATCGGAGCGAGCCGAGATACTGGCAAACAACCCATCTTACCGAGAAAGCTTTGACGTTGCAACCGCAAGGGCCGTAGCTGCGATGCCAATTCTTGTTGAGCTTTGCTTGCCGTTTGTTAAAGTCGGCGGAAGCTTCGTAGCAATGAAAGCAGCCAAAGGCGACGACGAGGCAAGAATTTCCGCAAACGCAATAGCAAAATGTGGCGGAAAACTGATGTCCGCTAACGAGCAGCCCTTGTACAGCAGAAACAGCGAGCCTGAAAAAAGAATGCTAATCTCCATAGCCAAAGAAGCAAAAACTCCCAAGGAGTTCCCAAGACATTACTCAAAAATAAGTAAAAAGCCACTGTGACAAAAAAACGCATCGCAAACTTGCGATGCGTTTTTTGTTTCACGTGAAACTTTTCGAGATAGATCACGAGCGTTTCACGTGAAACGTTTGCCATTCGCTTTTTGTTTGTTTCACGTGAAACAATGTTTTTGAGTTTATTTTGCGTTTCACGTGAAACATTTTTAAAAAAATACTTGAAAATCGTCAAAATTCTATTGCATTATCTTTGCTTTTGTGGTATAATCAATATGTATTGAAGTAAACTTTAAATTTAAATGAAAGGAACGACCTAAATGGCAAAAATTATATCGTTTGCTAACCAAAAAGGCGGTGTTGGAAAGACGACATCCTGCGTGAACGTGGCAGCCTCGCTCGGCTTGCTTGGACACCGCGTTCTTCTGATAGATCTTGACCCGCAGGGCAACACGACCAGCGGAGTTGGCGTAACAAAAAGAGGATTGAGAGGAACTACCAAGGAGCTTTTGAACGGAGAAATGAAGGTTAAAGAGATAATCCGCGAGACTCCTTACGAAAATTTGTCCGTAATTCCTGCAAATACTACACTTACAAGCTCCGAATTTGAGCTTTTCGACTTTGACGAGAACGAGTACCGAATGAAAAAGGCGCTCGAGGAGGTTAAAGACGATTTTGATTACATACTCATTGACTGTCCGCCTTCATTGGGACGTCTTACGGTCAACGCATTGACTGCAAGCGACAGAGTAATAGTACCTATGCAGTGCGAATTCTACGCGCTTGAGGGACTTTCGCAGCTCATGATAACCGTAAAGCTTATTCAAAAGCATTACAATCCCGATCTTTCCATCTGCGGAATACTCGTTACCATGTATAATAGCAGACTTTTGCTTTCGATGCAGGTAATCAACGAATTGAAAAAGCACTACGACGACAAGCTTTTCAATACCAAGATTTCAAGAAACGTCAAGCTTTCGGAGGCTCCGAGCTTTGGCAAGCCGGTATTTTATCACGACAAAAATTCAAAGGGCGCCAAGGAGTATCTTGACGTAGCCAAAGAAATAGTTTCAAGAATATAAGGAGGGAGCCGCTATGCCTAAGAAGCCCTCAGGACTCGGCAGAGGTCTTGACGATCTGCTCGAGGATAATTCGATGACGTTAAGAGAAAACAGAGGAAAACCGCTCGTTGAAGCAAAGGGAGAGGTAAAAACTCAGGCTTCGCCGTCCGTTACCTCGCTTTACGGAAATACTCAAAAATCTCTATACGATACAAAACCGCGCACTCGCAGCGTAAAATCAAATTTCAAAAAATAAACGGTATAAAAGGTGGTACGCAAATGGCTAAAAAAACAGGAGGTCTCGGCAGAGACTTTTACTCAATTTTTGATGACAACATTTTAGAATCAAAGAAGGGCGCCGCTGAAAATATAAGGATTTCTGATATTGAGCCCCGTCGCGATCAGCCGCGAAAGACCTTTGAGCGCGAAGCGCTTGAGGTTTTGGCTGACTCTATCGCTGCATACGGAGTACTTCAGCCGATAATCGTACGTGAAAACCCCGTTGCGGAGGGCACTTACGAGATCATCGCCGGAGAGCGTCGCTGGAGAGCGTCGAAAATGGCAGGGCTCACTGAAATTCCCGCAGTTATTTTTGACGGAGACGAATTAAAGGCAGCGCAGGTCGCGCTTATTGAAAACATTCAGCGCGAGGATCTTAATCCCGTTGAAGAAGCTATGGGATACGGTGCGCTTATCGACAAATTCGGGCTCACCCAGGAGCAGGTATCAAAGCAGGTTGGCAAGAGCCGCCCGGCAATTGCAAATATGCTTCGTCTTTTGGAGCTTCCGCGCGAGGTTCTGGACATGCTCAAGGAGGGAACTATCTCCGCCGGTCACGCAAGAGCACTTCTCGGACTCGACAGTGAGGAGCTTATGATAGAATACGCCAACAAAATTGTTGAGCGTTCCATGTCAGTTCGCGAGATAGAGGCACTTGTTCAGCGCATAAACAACCTCCGCTCCGAGCCTGAGGAAGAGAAGGTACATCCTCAGATCAAGACTCACATGAAGGAGCTTGAGCGCAGAGCTATGTCGACGCTTGGCAGAAAGGTGCGTATTTCGCGTTCTACTCACAAAAAGGTAATCGAAATTTCTTACAGCGACGACGAGGACCTCGAAACGCTCCTCACGTCTCTTTGCGGAAATACTATTTTTGACGAAGTAGTAAATTGACATAATTTTCCAATATTTTCCATTTTTTAATTAAAGAAAGGTATTAAAAACCATGTTAGACATCAAATATATCAAGGAAAATCCCGACGAGGTACTTGCAAGACTCCAGAAGAAGGGCAAGGATGCCAAGGCTGAAATAGAGCAGATACTCGCACTTGACGCAGAAAGAAGAGCGCTTATTGCCGAAACCGAGGCTATAAAAGCAGAGCAGAACAAAATGAACAAGCTCATTCCCCAATACAAGAAGGAAGGGAAGGACGTTGCGGCTATTTTCGTAGAAATGAAGGAAATGGGCGCAAAGACGAAGAAGATCGACGAGCGTCTTAAGGAGGTTGAGACACAGTTCACCTCGGTCATGCTCGGACTTCCCAATCTTCCCGACGAGGACCTTTTGGCGGGCGGCAAGGAAAACAACCAGCCGCTGCGCTATTTCGGAGAGCCCAAGACCTTTGATTTTGAGCCCAAGAATCACGTTGACCTTTGCACCGACCTCGGTCTTATCGACTACAAGAGAGGCGCAAAGCTTTCGGGCGCGGGCTTTTGGATCTACCGCGGAATGGGCGCAAGACTTGAGTGGGCGCTTCTTAACTACTTCATCGATACCCACCTCGGAAACGGCTACGAGCTGATGCTCGTTCCTCACATGCTCGGCTACGAGTGCGGACTTACCGCAGGACAGTTTCCGAAGTTTGCCGAGGACGTATACTGGCTTGAAACGGCAGAGGATGAGCGCCGCCGCTTTATGCTTCCCACCGCTGAAACGGCACTCGTTTCGCTTCACAGAGACGAAATTCTCACCGAGGCAGACCTCCCCCGTAAGTATATAAGCTACACCCCCTGCTTCCGCCGCGAGGCAGGAAGCTACCGTGCGGACGAGCGCGGAATGGTAAGAGGACACCAGTTCAACAAGGTTGAGATGGTACAGTACACTCTGCCCGAAAAGAGTGACGAAGCCTTTGAGGAGCTCGTAGCAAACGCAGAGAACCTCGTTAAAGGACTCGGCTTCCACTTCAGAACAGTCAAGCTCGCGGCAGAGGACTGCTCCGCATCCATGGCAAGGACCTATGACATTGAGATAAATATACCCTCGATGGACGGCTACAAGGAGGTTTCCTCCGTATCCAACGCGCGCGACTATCAGGCTCGCCGCGGAATGATGCGCGTAAGACGTGAAAACGGCAAAACCGAGTTCGTTCACACGCTCAACGGCTCAGGTCTTGCAACCTCTCGCGTGCTTCCTGCGCTTGTAGAGCAGAATCAGCTTGCCGACGGCTCTGTCGTAGTTCCCGAGGTGCTTCGCAAGTACATCGGCATTGACGTAATCAAAAAGTAATTTAAGCACATCGCGGGGCAGGCAAAATCAAATCCTGCCTCGCTTTTAAAACAAAAGGAGATACGATGAATACGGGTATTCTCACTATCATATCGGACACGGCTGCCGTAACGGAAGCGTTGCCCGAGGAGCTGTCTTTTTTTGAGGCAATTTGGAATTTTTTGTACACCACGTACGTAAATCCGCCCGAATACTATGAATATCTTAATCTTGGCGCAGGCGGACTGACGACTGTACGAATAGTAATAATCGGTATTTTTATAGGACTTATTCTTGCTCTTTTCGCGTCTGTTTTTAATAAAAGAGTGCTTGGAAACGTAGTACGCAGCATCATAAAAAAAGAGGCGTTTTCCCCCGAAAAAGCTCTTAATCTTGAGGAATTGGGCTTTGAAAGCAACGCGCTCATCCGCCTTGCCGTAAGAAAAAGCACTACACTCAGGCGCGTCGTAAGATGTCGCGAGGAGGAGGAATTTATCGCCGAGCAGAACGCGCGCCGAGAGGAATACAGGCAAAAGCAACTCGAAAACAAAAAGCTCCCTCGCTTTAAGGAGCAGTCTTATAAAATAAACCCTTACGCGGACACCTTCTATATTCCCGAGGAAATTCGTTATATGGCTGACGTAAAGTTCGAAAAGAAGGGAAATACTTGGGCAAGCGCCATACTTTGCTCGGTTCTTTTGACTGTCGGTATGTTCGCAGTTCTCGGAGGACTACCCTCGATTTTGAATTTGCTTGACAGCATAGCCGAGACGGTAGCGCTCAACCAAAACAGTAATATTCTCTAAATTCACGGAGATATAAGCATGAATAATATCAGAACGGCGGAGGCTCTGCGTCCCAAAAGCTTTGACGATATAGTAGGTCAGCAGCACCTTTTTGGAGAGCGCGGAGTCGTTCGCAAAATGTTGGAGTCGGGAAGAATTACCAACATGATTTTTTACGGCCCACCCGGCACGGGGAAGACCACGGCGGCTGAGATCATTGCTCGCGAGTCGGGAATGTCGTTTCACAGGCTCAACGCGACTACCGCCTCTCTTTCGGACGTAAAGGACATTCTTGCAGGCACAAATAATATTTTTTCTGCGGGTGGAATTCTTCTATACATCGACGAGATACAGTATTTTAACAAAAAGCAGCAGCAAGCGCTCCTCGAATACATAGAGGACGGCAGAGTTACGCTGATCACGTCTACTACGGAAAATCCGCATTTTTATATTTATAACGCAATTATTTCGCGTTCCTCTCTTTTTGAGTTCAAGCCCGTCGCGCCCGAGGACTGCGCCGTTGCCGTACGCCGCGCGTTGGATTATCTAAACGCCCAAATGGGTACGTCCAAGACCGCAGACGATGACACGGTTACTTATATCGCGCGCTCAACGTCGGGCGACGTGCGCCACGCAATCGTGCTTACGGAAAACGCATTCTTTGCGGCAGACGGTGAAATCACGAAGGAAACGGTCGATAATTTCAACGTACGGGTAGGAAATTTCGACGATGACACGCATTACGACCTGCTTTCCTGCCTGCAAAAATCCATACGCGGCTCGGACCCCGATGCAACGGTGTTTTACCTTGCGAAGCTGCTATCTCTCGGCGAGCTTATATCCGTTTGCCGCCGTCTTCAGGTGATTGCAAGCGAGGACGTAGGACTTGCGTACCCCATGGCGGCGGTAGTCACGCGCTCCTGCTGCGAGTCAGCCAAGGAGCTCGGAATGCCCGAGGCTGCAATTCCGCTTGCCAATGCCGCAGTATTGCTCGCGACCTCTCCCAAGTCAAATTCTGCGCACGACGCGGTGTTTGCCGCGATGGACGACGTAGAAAAGGGCTATGGCAGGGTAGTGCCGAAGCATCTCCAAAGTCCGCTTTTCAAGGGCTACAAGTACCCTCATTCTTACCCAAATCACTACGTAAAGCAGCAGTATCTGCCCGATGATATAAAGGACAAGAGGTATTATAATTACGGCTCCAACAAATTAGAGGACGCTGCTCGCCAATACGCGGAAAAAATTAAGAAGTAGGTGTGCGAATGGAAAAAATCAGGGCTCTTTGGAACAAATACAAGGAAATAATACTGTACCTGTTCTTCGGCGTTATAACAACTGTTGTTTCGCTTGGCGCATGCTTTGCTACACTTAAAATCGGCGTTGTTTTTTTGAACGACGGCGCGGGAAATCCAACACCGTTGCTTGATGTCATAGGAAGCTCCGTTCAATGGGTAGTCGGAGTTCTTGTGGCGTTTATTACAAATAAGCTTTGGGTGTTCACGGATTCCGAGAAGGGCTTTAAAAACACGGCGAAGCAGCTTGGAAAATTCACGGCAGGCAGAATTTTTACGTATTTTCTTGAGGTAGTGGCAAATCTTGCCGTAATCGCGCTTTTTGACGGTCTTGGCTACCGCTCCTTTACGTTTATCGGTATTTCCGTTACCTCCCGCGTTTGGGCAAAGGCAATTACGTCCGTAATAGTAGTCGTAACCAACTATATACTCAGCAAGCTTTTGGTTTTCAAAAAAAATAAATAATTCTCTCCCGATACAGAAATAGCCCTTTTCGGCTTCCATTTACGTATCGGGAGTATTTTTTTACAGAACGGCAAAAGTAGACTAATAATATAAACTTGAAGGAAATATATTGAAAATGAAATATAACTATTGCAAAATGTGTCGAAGTATGATATAATGTTATTTGCATTACTATATTATATCGGCTTTTTGATTTTTATGCCGAAATACGAAAGGAGTTTTTTTATGGAAAAATACGTTATTCTTGCCGACATTACCTGTGATTTGAGCGAAGAGATCCGCAAGGAGATTGGTATGGACGACTACGTCAAGGGACACATTCACTTTGACGATGGCAGAGACTTCCTTACCAAGCTTGAGTGGGATCCTATGTCAAAGCAGGATTTTTACGCCGCGCTTTCCAACAAAAAGGTAAAGGTCACCACTGCTCCCCCAAATATTGAGGAATACTGCGAAATATTTGAAAAATACGTAAAGGACGGCTACGGCATAATCAGCATCGCGCTGTCCTCTAAAATAAGCTCAACGTTTGAGTTTTCACAGAAGGCTGCAAACAGAGTGCTTGAGGCTTACCCCGACGCAAAAATCGCTTGCGTTGACTCCTTCAGAATGTCTGGCGCATTCGGACTTCTCGTGATTTACGCTCACATTCTCAAAAACGAGGGCAAGAGCCTTGAGGAGGTAGTGGCTTGGCTTGAGGAAAACAAGCGCAAGGTGCACCAGATGGGCCCTATCGACGACCTGTTCTTTATCGCGCGCCGCGGAAGAATCTCCATGGGTAAGGCAATCATGGGAAGCTTCGCGGGAGTTAAGCCCATGGGCGACTGCAATGCAGACGGCTATACCACAGTTCTTACCAAGGTAAAGGGAATGAACAAGGCGCTTGATACCACCGTTCGTTACGTTGCCGAAACCGCAACCGACATAAAGAACCAGTACGTTCTGGTCATCAGCTCCAACAGAGACGCATACGCCGAGACTCTCAAGCAAAAGCTTGAGGCAGAGCTCGCGCCCAAGAAGATATTTATGACCGACGTGTTCTGCGGCTGCGGAGCAAACATCGGTCCGGGTATGGTAGGAGTTTACTACCTTGGTGAGCCCATCTCCGAGGATCTTTCCGTGGAGAAAGAGATTATTACCCGCATTACGGGAAAGTAATACGTTTTGGTATTAATCCAAGCATTTAAGGAGCATTACAGTAAATGATCAAAAGTATAAACGGACAGCATTATCTTAATCTTTTAGACTACGGTATCCGAAATCTTGCTCAATATAAGGAGCACGTAAACGCACTTAACGTTTTCCCCGTGCCCGACGGAGATACGGGAACTAATATGCTCATGACTCTGCAAAACGGCTATTCTCCTCTTGAAGGCTCGTCCGATGGGCTTCCGACGCTGGCAAAGCGATTTTCGGCAGGCGTTGTGTTCGGCGCGAGAGGAAACTCGGGAGTAATAGCATCGCAGTTCTTCAAGGGATTTTCCGATTTCCTTTCTTCATTTGACGATGCCGGCGCACCCGCAATCATCGAGGCGCTCTCAAGGGGCGTAAGCTGCGCGTACGAGGCAGTTTCAAATCCTGTTGAGGGAACTATGCTTACGGTTGTGAGAGAAGCAACCGATTACGTAAAGGCTCAAAGCGAAAAGGGGAACGTTCTGACGGTTGACGACGTCGTTGCCATGTTCTTAAAGCAGGCAAGGCGCACGCTCGAAAATACGCCCGATATGCTTCCCGTCCTCAAATCCGCAGGAGTTGTTGACAGCGGCGGAGCGGGACTCGTATTCGTATTTGAGGGAATGCAAAAGTATCTGCGCGGAGAGCCCTTGGCAGAGGTTATAACCTCGTCGGCAAGCACGGCTACGATAGATTTTACGGCGTTTGACAGAAATTCAAAATTCGATTTCGGATATTGCACCGAGTTCGTTCTTCAGCTGACGTGCGGAAAGTGCGAGTTTGATTACGACGCGTTCCGCGAGGAGCTATCCGACATGGGTGACTCCATAGTTACCGTCTACGAGAACGACAAGGTAAAGGTTCATATTCACACCCGCGCACCCGAGCAGGTGCTCGGAGTTTGCCATGCTTACGGTGAATTTCTCACGCTCAAGATAGAGAACATGAACGTTCAGCATCACGAGTACAGACAGACGGCTCCCGCGGCAATAAAGCTTCACGGCGGTGAGAACGCCAAGGTTGCAGTCGTTGCCGTAGCGCACGGCACGCTTATGGGCGAGAGATTTCTTGAAATGGGCGCGGACGTAGTAATTCCGGGTGACGGAGAATATCCCCCCTCAGCACAGGATTTTATAGAGCAGTACGAAAAGCTTTCGGTGGAAACTATAATAGTTTTCCCCAACAGCAACGACACGGGACTTGCCGCAGAGCAGTCGAGCCGTCTTTACGGGAAAGCGAAAATCATAGTTATGAACACCCGCGCTGACTCCCAGTGTTATGCGGCGCTCCCCTTGGTAGATTTTGCCGCAGAGGACGCAGAATCCATGGCAGAGGAGCTGCAAGAGGCGGCTGACAACGTTACCACGGTATTGATAGCAAGAGCACAGAAGGACGCTCAGTTTGACGGAGTGAGCATTGAGGTCGGCGACTATTTTGCTCTTATGAATAAGACGCTTCTGGCAGTTGGAAAGGATTCCGATACCGTTGCTCTTGAGGCAATCGAGGCAGTTCTCGACAGAGACGAGCACGATATACTCACGGTATTCAAGGGAGTAAACGCTACGGATACCGTAAACGACAAGGTTTACAACCTTATCGCATCAAAATATCCTCTTACCGAGGCTGACGTAATGGATACGGGCAACGCTCTTTACGAGCTTGTTTTATCGTTTGAATAATCATTCTATAACATCTTTTTGAGGTATTTATGAAAACTCTTGATAAAAAGTGGAAAATCATACTTTACGGTTGCTCGGGACTCGGACTTAACATGATAAACATGATCATGGGTACTCACCTTTGCAACGCTATCATAGCAGACGGCTTTGAGTCCGACGTCGCGTTCTGGACGTATTCCGAAAAGACACTCGTTGCAGTCGGAATCTGGGCGGTTCTTTCCGTTATAGTCAAGGCGTTTGACGGACTTATCGACATTCCTTTTTCGTCGTTTACGGACAATCTCCGTACCCGTTGGGGACGTCGCCGTCCCGCGATAATCATCGGATATATTCCGCTTCTGATTTCGTACGTTCTGTTTCTTTTCCCGCTTTCCTCCGAGGCAGGTATTCTGAATACTCTTTGGTTTGCCTTGCTTCTCTCAATTTTCTACGCGTCCTACACGCTTACAATGATAACCTACTACGCAACCTTTGCGGAGATAGTGGCAAACGAAAAGGACAGAATGTTCCTCTCGACAGTAAAATCTATCTGCGACGTCGTATATTTCAGCCTTAATTTTGCTCTCGTGCCTCTGTTCGTGGGCTTTGGCATAAATATAAGATACATCGCGCTGATTTTCCTTCCCTTGGCGCTCACCATGCTTATTCCTCTGTTCCTTATCAAGGAGCCCTCTACCAAGGACGGTATCGTAAATGCAGAGGGGCAGGCGGTACAGACCGAGAGAGTAGGATTTATAAAATCCTTGCGCTACGCATTTAAAAACAAGAGATTCGTTTATTGGCTTTGCATCGTCGGAGTTATGAACATTGGACTTCAGCTGTTCCTCGGCGGTATAAGCATATTCTTCTCGAACGTCGGCGACGGTCTTAACATGACACTCGTTATGGCAAGCTCCTTTGCCCCCGTTCCGTTTACCCTTATTCTTTATAACAAGCTCATAAAGGTAAAGGGACTTAAATTTGCATTCCAGTATATACTCGTAACCTTCTCGGTAGGTATGTCGCTGATGATGCTTTGCCACGTAGTTCCTACGGCGGCACAGATGCCCGTTGCTATTGCCTGCGCTATTATAGTTTCCTTTGCGATAGGCGCGTTTTTCTCGGTTTCCTACACCGTACCCTCACAGATGGCGGCAGAGGAGAACGCAAGGACCGGCGCGTGCGCCTCGTCCATGTACTTTGCGGTGCAAGGACTCTTTGAGGCTATTTCCGCGAGCCTTGCGACACAGGTAATACTTCTGTTTATCCGCACGTTTGGCGGAAGCGGAGAGTCCTCCGGTCCTCTTATGAAGTTCTTCCCGCTGTTCGTTGCGGCGTTTACCATGATTGCGTTCGTTATGGCGGCGTTCTTGCCCAAGTCTATCGCTATTCTCGGTAAAGAGTCAAAGAAAAAAGCCGAAAAAGAAGAGGAAGCATTAGCTTCCGTAGGCGTTGCGGAATGAGCCGACTTACAAGACAGGTAAGAAAAAACTGCGATATCCTTGAAGGAAGCGAAAAGCGCTTTGAGGATATTTACAATATTCTTTGCTCACACGGCGACAAGGTGATGACGGAAACGTCCACTATGACGCGCAAGCTGACGCACACCTACCGCGATTTTAAGCGCGATACGGAAATTCTGGCAAAGGGTGTTTATTCTGCGCTTGGCGAGAGCGACAGATACGTGGCTCTTCACGGTGAGAACGGCTACGAGTGGATAGTTGCCTTCTGGGCTATACTTATGTCCGGAAACAAGCCGTACCTCGTAAATCTTCGCCAGCCCTCGGGCTTTACGGCGGGAATTTTGAATACTCTGGACGCGGCGGCGGTGATTACCACAGACTCATCACGTCCCGATTACCAAAAGACGCTTCTGCTTTACAGCGAGCTTTTTGACTGTGGAAAAGCACAGAACATTGCGCCCGATTGCACCTTCGGCAACGAATTTGCGCTCTCAACGAGCGGAACTACGCTCAAGGAAAAGATATGCGTATACGGGGGAGAGCAGGCTTGCCTTCAGATACTCAACGTGCGCGACATAATGAAGAGAAATAAGTTTATCGTAAGCGAGCACAAGGGTAAGCTTAAAACACTTGCATTTTTACCGCTTTACCACATTTTCGGCTTCTCGGCTATGTATTTGTGGTATGCGTTTTTCGGTGCTACGTTCGTATTTTTATCGAGCTACGACGGAGAAAATATTCTCCGAACGGTTTATTACCACGACGTGACTCATATATTTGCGGTTCCGCTTTTGTGGCATTCCGTAGAAAAGAGCTTAAACCGCAAGCTCGCCGATATGGACGAGAAAACCAAGAAAAAATTTGAGAAGGCGAAAAGGCTTTCTCTTGCCGTTCAGAATATTTGTCCGCGTCTTGGAATGGCGCTCGCAAAGCGACTTTTCCGCGACGTGCGATACAAGCTGTTCGGTGACTGTATCCGTTTCTGTATATCGGGCGGAAGCTTTATAAAGGGCTCAGCAATCGAGCTTTTCAACGCGCTCGGTTATCCTCTTTGTAACGGCTACGGAATGAGTGAGATCGGTATAACCTCGGTCGAGCTCGATCCAAGACCTAAAATAAAGCAAAAGCTCTCCATCGGTATTTCTTTTGAATCGGTAGATTATAGCATAGGCAGCGACGACAGACTTTTGGTACACGGCGGCTCCACCTGCAAGCGCCTTATAGTTGACGGAGAGGACACGCCGATGCCGTATTGGTTTGATACGGGTGACGTCGTTACCGCCACGACTGACGGGCGTTACTATATAAAGGGCAGAGTTTCTGATATAGTTTTCGGTGACGACGGAGAAAATCTCAATCCCGATCTTGCCGAAAAGGCGTTTGAGCTTACGGACGCGAAGGAGCTTTCCGTGCTTGGAAACGCCGACAACTCATCTCTTATGCTCGTAGTTCGTATTCCCGAGGGGCTGGTAGCCGCTCAAAAGGAAAGACTGCTTGATGAGATTTCCCGAGCTAACGCTTCGTTGCCAACGTCATATACTGTAAGAGAGATTAAATTTACCTATGACCCCCTTATTCCAAAAAACGGAATCAAGGTAAGCCGCGCGTATCTGCGCCGTTCTATAAACGAGGGAAAAATATCGTTTGTGGATATTGATAAGCAAGAAAATATTTCGAGTAGCAGCAAAAATATTCAAAGCGAGCTGCGAGATACGTTAAGGTCGCTCTTTGCCGAGGCGCTCGGCTGCTCTGAGGACGAAATAAAGGACGACGAGCATTTTATGACGGGGCTTGGCGGCTCAAGTCTTGATTATTTTACTCTGCTCAGTCTTATAGACAAAAAATTCGGTGTACGCCTTGACTTTGAAAGCGGAGACAATTTCCATTACACACTCAATGATTTTCTATTGATTTTAGAGGAAAAAATAAAGTGATAATACATGAATTTTTTCGCTGGCTCGCGCTCATAACTGCGTGGCCGGTACAGCTTCTTTTCTTTAAGCGTAAAACCTATTACGAGGACAGAAGCGAGCAGGGAAGAGTCGTCAGAGGAAACGCGCTTATAATTTCTAACCATTACAGCGTATTCGACTATATGGTAAATCTGTTTTTGTTTCCCTTCAGAAAGCTTTACGTTGTAAACTCGGAGTGGATCTACCAAAAGGGTAAATTTTTCCACTGGGGAATGAAATGCTTTGGCGGTATTCGCTCTGACAGAGATATTATGGGAATGAGATTTATAGACGAAGCAATAAAAACGCTTGAGCGAGGTAAGCTCGTCCAGATATATCCCGAGGCGAAGATCACCACGACGGGCGACATGATGGATTTTAAAACGAGCTACATTCTTATCGCTCTGCGCTCGGGCGCGCCTATAATTCCCGTTATTATAGACGGAAATTACGGTGTTTTTAAAAGAACTCATATTATCGTCGGTAAAAAAATATATCTCAACGACTACTGCACCTCTCCAAATCCCACAAGAGAAGAAATAGTTGCTCTTAACGAGACGGTTTACGCGAAATGCAAGGAGCTGAAAGCTGACCTTGATGCCCGTATTGCGCGTGACTCAAAGAGTAAAAACAAAAAGGAGAAAACAAAATGAATCCTTTAGATTTTATTTATACGCCCCATGTTATAACGACGGAGCAGATCATAATGTTCTCAATCGTCGTGTTTCTGACTCTCAACGCTTTTGTTCTTATGTCCTCGCTTTTCGTTATTCCGTACGTTCTTTACGTTGCGCATCTTAAGCGCACTGACAAGACAAAATGGGGACGTGAATGCTCAAGCAGCGAGCCGTTGCAGATTGAGATGCATTCGGGAGCTCTTGCTTGGCGAGAGGAAAATATTGAGTATTTGCGTGAAATGCATATTGTAAACGAGGGACTTAATCTCTACGGAGAATACCTTGATTTTGGCTTTAAAAAGGCTGCTATAATAGTTCCCGGGCGTACTGAGGGACTTTGCTACGGCTATTATTTTGCAAAGCCCTATAAGGAGATGGGGTATAATATACTTACCATAGACCAACGCGCTCACGGACTCAGCGACGGTGAATACAATACCGTTGGATTTAACGAGCACAGAGACCTGCTCGCTTGGATAAGACTTTTGCATGACGAGTACGCAATAGAGTCGATCGTTCTTCACGGTATTTGTATCGGATCGTCCTGTTGTATGTTTGCTCTGACAAGCGGGAACTGCCCCGATTACGTCGAAGGCATGGTAGCCGAGGGAATGTATCCTACGTTCGGGGACAGCTTTAAAAACCATATGACTAACTGCGGCGGACCTGCTGCGGCGCTTCCGCTTATTGATATAGCTATGAAGCTTCATACCGGATACTCAATGATGTACGGCCCTATTCACGTCATAGGTAACCTTAAAAAGCCTCTGCTTATGCTACATAGTAAGGAAGATATATACTCGCTTCCCGAAGCGGCGCAAATTCTCTACGATACCTGCGGATCCGAGCAAAAGAGCATCGTCTGGTTTGAAAAAGGTGCTCATTCACGCTTGCGCATAACCGATACCGAGAGGTACGACTCCTCTATTTGCTCCTTCCTCAGCAATCTCCAGCCTGTTAATGTGTAAATAGTCGCGAGGGGATGCGAGGGACGCGAGGATGCGAGGATGCGAGGATGCGTTCCACCTTTTTCGAGAAAAAGGTGGAGCCAAAAAGCTTCCCACAAATATGGTATTAGACGGACACATCGAAAAAATATTATTCATTGGTTGAATATTGTTGGTGTGTTCTGATGTAGAAAGACGGCGGACTCTGCGCACCGCCGTCTTTCTTTTTTTATTTAATTACAACGGGTCGCCGAGGACGTCGACCCCTACAAAAGATTAAATGAAATTTGTTCTCAAAGATTAAATTAATATTTAACCATTATAGAATTATAAAAAAGAATGAGATTGTATTTAATTTCCTGATTGTAGGGG
>SVQL01000016.1 GCA_015065365.1 Oscillospiraceae bacterium
CCAACATTGACACAACGCTCGGAACTCTTGAGTTTGAGGTAACGCCTTGGGCTATGGTAAATGGCGAAAAGGTTACCTTTGCGTCCATGACCGTTATCTACAACGGCGCAACCTGCGTTGAGTAATCATTGAAAGGAGTTAACGCAATGAAAAATTACACTACACCTAATATGGTTTGCTTGAAGCTTCAATACAATGACGTTATCATGAATTCAGTCGATGAGTTTACGGTTGAAACAGGAAATGCAAAAGCCCTTTCTCTTGATTGGGGCGAGATTGGTAACGCTCCGTAAGCGGTAAAAATGCTGTCCCTATGCGTTTCGTCCACGTATGGGGACAGCTTTGAACCTTAACGACAAGCCCTGTCCCCCAAAAACTTGGGCTTTCGTCCCATCGCCTGCTGATTTTTTGGCGGGCGGTGGGGATAGGTACGGTCAATAGCGCACGACACTGTCGCGTGTTATCGAGCAGATCTATCCCGATCTGAAAATGAAAAAATAATTTTTTTAGGAGAATAAAAAATGAAGAAGCCCGTTTATATGATTGGCAACGCGCATCTTGACCCTGTTTGGCTTTGGACGTGGCACGACGGCTTTTCCGAGGTCAAGGCTACATTTCGCTCTGCGCTCGATAGAATGAAAGAAACCCCCGACTTTATTTTTACTTGCTCTGCCGCTTGCTACTATGAGTGGATTGAGCAGGCTTGCCCCGATATGTTCGAGGAGATTAAGCAGAGAATTGCCGAGGGAAGATGGATACTTGCGGGTGGAATGTATATTCAGCCTGACTGCAACATTCCGTCGGGCGAGGGCTTTGTGCGTCAGATAATGGTCGCGCAGAGATACTTCAAGGAAAAATTCGGAGTTACGGCAAAGGTCGGATACAACGTTGATTCCTTCGGTCACAACATGATGCTTCCGCAGATACTTAAAAAATCCGGACTTGATTACTATACCTTTATGCGTCCCGAGGACTACCAAAAGGAGCTTCCCTCAAACATATTCAAGTGGCAAGCGCCCGACGGAAGTACGGTAAACGCCGTTAGAATTTGCTTCCCGTACTGCCAGAACTTTGCAAGCGCCGAGGAGCTTCAAGAGATTATCGACAAGTGCAAGACCTATTATGGAGACTATGATTTTACGGCGTGCTATTACGGCGTAGGAAATCACGGCGGCGGACCTACCAAGCGTCATCTCAAGCTTATCGGCGAGCATAATGCCGACGATAACGCAGAGGAAAATCTCGTTTTTTCCTCTATAAACGATCTTTTTGCCGTTGTCGATGCGCATGACGCACAGCTTCCCGTCGTTGCGGACGAGCTTGAAGACGTATTTAAGGGAATTTACCTGTCTTTGTCAAAGATCAAGAGATACAACCGCCGTTGCGAGTGCGAGACGGTGTCGGCAGAGAAGTTTGCTGCTATGTCTGCGTATCTTACGGGAATGAAGTATCCTTCCGATAGCTTCAAGCGCGCATGGAAGAATACCGCATTCGTGCAATTCCACGATTCTATGGGCGGATGCTCGATAAATCCTGCATACGACAGTATTTTCCATATGTCCGAGGAGGCGCTCGCAATTGCTGACAGAGAGAGAAATCTAGCTCTTCAGCGTATAGCATACAATGCCGATACCTCGTTTAAAGCTCCCGCATCCGCTCTTGTTATATTCAATTCTCTCGGCTTTGATGCGGATTTTGAGATACATCTCAATCCTCACTTGCTTACGGACTTCAAGAAATATCCCGACTACACCTCAACTATCTATGATTACGACGGAAGCGAGATCAAGTATCAAATGGTATCCTCGGATTCTGCGCTTACACAGCCTGGTAACGACTTCCTTGTCAACGTTCGTATCCCTGCATACGGCTACCGTGTGTTCCACAGCGACCACGATCATACCATACCCTATGAGTTTACGGGTAAGGTAAGCGCGTCTGAACGCAGCATGGAAAACGAATTTACAAGGGTTGATATAGCTGTTGACGGAAGTCTGCACGTATTCGACAAGGTGAACGGAAGAAGAGTAACGGGCGTGAAGGGAATTTTACCCGGAGTATGGTTTGATAAGGAGACCGCTTGGGGACACGATATGGTTAAGTATGACAGCCCCCTCGGATTTTACCGTGTTCGTGAGGTTAAGCTACTTGAAAACGGACCTATTCGTGCGTCTTTTGAAATAACATACGAGTACGAGCATTCCGAGCTTGTTCAGATAGTCTCGCTTAATGAGACGAGTGCAGACGTCAGTGTTCGCGTTAAAATGCTGCTTAACGACGGCTTGCGCGTAACACGCCTTTGTGTTAATACAAACGTTGAGAACGGCGTATCCGTTGCGGAGATACCTTTTGGATATAAGACCAAGCCCGCTGATGCAGGATACGGAGAGGATGTTTGTCAGCGTTACTGCGCACTTTCGGGCGACTATACGGTTGCGCTTATAAACGATAGCAAATACAGCTATGAGGTTGACGGTAAGGATATCTATCTGTCTTTTGCGCGCACAGTTTGCTACGCGAACCACGGTGTTGAGGCGAAGCGAGAGGATTGGGAGTTTACCGATCTTGGTCAGCATGAATTTAACTACCGCATAACTTGGAGCAACGAGCTTGATACCACTGCTCTTACTCAAAAGGCAGACGTACTTAATAATCCCCCCGTTGTTCTTCTTGAGGGCTGTCACGAAGGCAAGCTCCCGCGTATTATGAAGGGTATCGATGTTTCCGACGACCGTATTACCGTAAGTGCCGTTAAGCAGGCAGAGGACGGAAGCGGAGCTTGGATAATGAGAGTTTATGACAACTCGGGTAAGGGTGCTTGCGGAAATGTTGATTTTGCTTACGCAGGCGTGAATATACCCGTAACACTTACTCCCTTTGAGGTTAAGACGCTTTATATTAACGAAAATGACATCAAGGAAGTTATGCTTACGGAATTTGATATATAAAATTAACGAGCCCTGGTATTGCTTGCAGTACCAGGGCATGGACTATCTCTCGTCTCTGCTTTGGATATATAAGACTCGTCGTCTATCGCTACTGAGGAAAATACGAGCAATATATATGCAGGAAAAATCATAAATGCAACTCCAGACGGACAAAAACGTTATGGATCACTCTCTGATAACACATCAAACGAGAGAAAAGATCGAAAGTCAAATTTGTTATATAATGTTTATTTAATGCAAATAATTTTCTATGCTAAAGGAGATTCCCATGAAAGGGTTGAATGTTTATAATGTGAAAGATTTTGGGGCTGTTGGAGACGGTAAAACTTTGGATACCCAAGCTTTTTCCCAAGCTATCACCTATGCATCCCAGACTCAAGGAACGGTTTTTGTTCCCAATGGTGTTTGGTTGATTGGAACGATATATTTGAAAAGCAATATTCGATTTGTGATGGACGAAAATGCGGTTTTGAAGGGGAGTGATAAAAAAGAGCATTATGAACGATATCCACAGGATGAAAATAATGCATATTTAAAAAGGGAGAATGGTCCTTATGGGACAATGCCTTTTTGTTCTCTGGTTTGCGTAGATCAGGCTGAAAATGTAGAAATTACTGGTGGAAAAATTGTATTTAACGATCTTGCATTTAATGATAAGCATCCATTAAATCCCATTATTTTAGATGAAGAATATATTCAAGGTATTCAATATATTCGTCAACCTTCTTATTATTATCATCCAAAACAGCACCGTCCTATGGCTGTTTATATTTCTCGTAGTGAAAATATTGTCATAAAGAACGTAGCATTAGAGAAATGCCCTGTTTATTCTGTTTGGTGCTTGAATAGTGAGAAGCTTATTTTTGAACAAGTAAGGATTAAAAATTCCAAATATCAATGGAACGGCGACGGATTACATTTTTCTGCGTGTAGACATGTGCATATCGCAGATTGCAATATTGACGCAAGTGACGATTGTATAGCAATTGATAGTAATTACGGTGGACAAAGCTATGATTTCAATGTCAAGAATTGTTTGTTCAAAACAACGATTCATGCAATTCGTTTATATACCGGGCTCGATTTGTCAATGGATGAGAGTTGCAATGGGGATTACGAACGTTATTCTGTTAGCAATATCAAAATTAGTGATTGTAAAGTCGTGGAAGGCGCGGGTATTTTGCTGATTTGCTCATTTGACGGAAATATAAGAGATGTTCAAATAGAGAACTTGGAGTGCAAACAATCTTATGAGGGTACGGCAATTTCTATGTCTGCAAAGGCGGGAACGATCAGTGGAATACAAATCAAAAACTGTAAATTTGATTGCAATGGAGTGGGGTATTACTGCGCTGAAAAGAATGGACGGATCGCAAGTGTTCAACTTGAAAAATGTCAGTTCAGCGTAACACCAAAAACGAAATTCTGGGGAGATGATTTCCCCGATGGACTCGCAACGCACATGTTCTCTATGCCGTATGCCATGGTTTGCAAGAATGTAGAAGACCTTACTTTGAATGAAGTATATGTGCATTGGAATGACGCAATATTTACAAATACGTACAGCGAAGAATATGCCAACAAGGTAAAGGAGGCTTGGGGCGAACAACGTCTTGGGGAGATTGAGCCAAAGTATATTCAAACGTTGCAACTTACCAATAGTGATATGCGATGCTTTTGAGTCTTGGTCTTAAGTGCTTGTTGGTTCTGCTCGGAATGTCTGTGTCTATTTCTCTTGACGGATCATCTGTGACAACGCAATATCCAAGATTTATTGCTTTTTGCTTGATAGTTGGTGCTTCGGCGTTATCTGCCTTGGTAGGTATATTTATTTTTAATATAAAAGTGTCTGAAAAATATAACTTAACAAAAAAGATTTGGTGGTTTCAAATGATTGCATCATTTGTTATTTCTATTCCAATGATAAAGCTGTGGGAAATGCTTTTCGATTATTTGCAAAAGCTCTTGTAATCGTTTCACTTAGTATACTTTTCAACTTGTATTTAATAATAATCCCCACCTCCAAAAGCGATTGCTTTTAGGGGTGGGGATTATCTTTTTTTATATACTTTATTTAAGCATTCCCTCAAGGGTTGCCTTGGCACTTGCGAGAGCCTCGTCAATCTTGGACGCGTCCTTGCCACCTGCCATAGCGTTATCGGGACGTCCGCCGCCCTTACCGCCGGTAACCGCTGCAACAGCGCCTACGAGCTTGCCTGCGTGCGCGCCTGCGCTTACGGCATTCTTGCCCGCGACGGTGATGAAATTGAACTTGTCTGCGGAGCAAAGCGCGAGAACAGCAACAACGTCGTCGTTATTTGCCTTGATCTCGTCAGCAAGCGTTCTCGCAGCATCGGGCTGCATGTCGTCAAGTCTTGCAGTGATAAGCTTTACTGCGCCAACCTCAACTGCAGTGGACATGATAGAACCGAGCTTAGAAGCGGCGATCTTTGAGTTGAGCGACTCAATTTCCTTCTTTGCAGTGTGGAGCTCGTCCTCAATTGCCGCAGCTTTCTTTGCAATGTCGGAAACGTTCTGCGCCTTGAGTACGGAAGCGGTTTCGCTCATGAGCTTTTGTTGCTCGTCAATGATAGAGAGTACGCCAAGTCCCGTCTTCGCCTCAATTCTTCTTACACCTGCCGCAACGGAGGATTCGGAAGTGATCTTGAACAGACCGATTTTAGACGTATTATCGAGGTGTGTACCGCCGCAGAATTCAACGGAGAAGTTACCCATTGTAACGACTCTTACGACCTTGCCGTACTTTTCACCGAACAGAGCCATAGCGCCGAGCTTCTTTGCTTCGTCGATAGGCATTTCTTTCATAGAGATATCCTCGCCGAGAAGCACGTGAGCGTTTACAAGCGCTTCAACGTCGCGAAGCTCGTCCTTCGTGAGAGGCGCGAAGTGAGTGAAGTCGAAGCGGCAATGATCTGCGTCAACGAACGAGCCTGCCTGCTCAACGTGGTTGCCGAGTACCGTACGAAGCGCTGCCTGAAGCAGGTGGCATGAGGAATGTGCGCGCATGATAGACTTACGGTTTTGCGCGTCAATGCTTGCCTTAACCGTGTCGCCAACCTTAACGGTTCCGTTTACAACGGTACAGATGTGCAGATAAATTCCGTCGGTCTTTTTGGTATCGCTTACGTTTATAATCAAGCCCTCAGCGCCGATAACGCCGTAGTCACCAACCTGACCGCCGCCCTCTCCGTAGAAAGGGGTCTTATCAAGAACTAAGGTGAATTCACCCTCGTTTATACTTTCAACGCTTCTCGTTCCGTCCTCGTCCTCAATGATAATAGCGAGAACCTTTGCGTCGGTATCAAATGAGCAGTAACCCGTAAACTCGGTCTTGGGGAGGTCTGCAAGAAGCTTCTTGGAGGACTCGTCCCAACCTCCGATGTTTCCGCGAGCGGCTCTTGCTCTGTCCTTCTGAGCCTTCATGAGAGAGGCAAAGGTTTCCTCGTCGATCTCAAGATTGTTCTCGGAAACGATCTCACGCGTGAGGTCAAGTGGGAATCCAAAGGTATCGTAAAGCTTGAATGCGTCTTCACCGCTGATAACGGACTTATTAGCTTCGATGGAACTGCGGATTATATTATTAAGGATGCTAAGACCTGCGTCAATAGTAGCGTCAAAGCGCTCCTCCTCGTTGCCTATTACCTTAAGTATATACGTCTTTTTCTCACCAAGCTCGGGATATGCGCCGATGTTCTCGCCTATAACGACCTCGCAGAGCTCGCAAAGGAACGCGCGGTTGATGCCGAGAAGCTTACCGAAACGGCAAGCACGGCGGAGAATACGGCGAAGAACGTAGCCACGTCCCTCGTTTGAGGGGATAACGCCGTCGCTTATCATAAACGTAGCACTACGTATGTGGTCTGTTACTACGCGGATAGAGATATCGTCTTTTTCGTTGTCGCCGTAGTTTTTGCCTGAAATGGAGCAAACGGTATTGAGTATCTTGCGAACCGTGTCAACCTCGAAAAGGTTGTCAACGCCCTGCATTACGCATGCAAGACGCTCAAGTCCCATTCCGGTGTCGATGTTCTTTTGAGAGAGCTCGGTGTAGTTGCCGTTGCCGTCGTTATTGAACTGCGAGAAAACGTTGTTCCAGATTTCCATAAAGCGGTCGCAGTCACAGCCGGGCTTGCAGTCGGGCGAGCCGCAGCCGTACTTTTCGCCACGGTCGAAATATATCTCGGAGCAGGGGCCGCAAGGACCGGAGCCGTGCTCCCAGAAGTTGTCAGCCTTGCCGAGTCTTACGATGTGCTCCTCGGGAACGCCGATCTTATCGCGCCAGATAGCAAATGCTTCCTCGTCGTTTTCGTATATGGAGGGCCAGAGCTTGTCAGCGGGGATCTCAAGCGTTACGGTGAGAAATTCCCATGCCCACGGAATTGCTTCCTCTTTAAAATAATCACCAAAGGAGAAGTTACCGAGCATTTCAAAGTACGTGCCGTGGCGCGCCGTGTGCCCAACTCTGTCGAGGTCGGGGGTACGGATACATTTCTGGCAGGTGGTGACTCGGTTGCGAGGAGGAATTTCCTCGCCTGTGAAGTATTTCTTCATAGGTGCCATACCCGAATTGATAAGAAGCAGAGATTTGTCATTTATCGGAACGAGAGGGAAAGAGGGGAGTCTCAAATGCCCCTTTGATTCAAAAAATGAAAGATATTTCTCTCTGAGCTCGTTAAGTGATGTCCATTGCATAATAAGTGCCTTGCCTTTCTCATGATATCATCTTAATATTATATCACTATTTCTAATTCTTGTCAATCCCTTTTAAAAGTTTAAGAAGAAAGTCGTTTTTTTGTGGGGATAGCGTTACATCACTGTATTTGTTCTTTTTAGTTTTGTTTCGAAAGGGAGGAATTTGGTGTATTTTTACAATTCAAAAAGTTAAAAATTGTGCACTTTTTTGGCTATCAAATGCTGTCAAATGAATGAGGGTTATATCCAATATTTTACAAATACTTAAAGAAATGTAAAAAACTGTAAAATAAGTCCTAAATCAAGCCGAAATTCACTCAAAAACAGACTTAAAATTGAATTTTTTAAAAAAATCGGGGAAATACTGAAAAGTTTTTTTGGAAATTTCAAAAATCCTCTTGCACTATTGATAAAAGTGTTTTATAATAATAGCACGGTGGTGGAAAGTGGAGCAAAATGTAGCGAAATCCCACAAAATCCGAAAGAATCAGGTCAAAGTGGCGCAGAACGTTAGTTTGAGCCGAAAAAATGGCAAGTTAACACCGAAAAAACGAAAGGAGGCAATTAAAGATGCTTTCAGGTGAATTTAAGCACGGTATAGACCCCAAGAACAGATTATTTATCCCTTCGAAGCATAGAGAAGAGCTTACCGCCGATAATGAGTGCTTTATGGTGGCAAAGAGCATAAGAGAAAATTGCCTCAAGATATATTCCATGGTAGAGTGGGAAGAATATATCAGTCCCATCAGAAAAATGGAAAGAAAGGATTCCGAAAGAATCCTTCGCGCCCTTCACAAGGATGCGGCGCAGGTTTCTCCCGACTCGCAGGGAAGAATAGTTCTTCCTCCCGCGCTGGTTGCGCATGCGGGTATTGTAAAGGGAGCGGTTATCGTAGGATGCGGAACGTACGGCGAGATTTGGGCTGAAGAGGCTTATGACGCTATGGTTGAAGCTGAAAACCTTGAGAGCATGAGAGAATTGCTCGAATCCTACGGACTGTGATGGACGAGAAAAAGGAAGCCTTGGAATTTTCACATCGCTCGGTTTTATTTGACGAGTGTATGGAGGGGCTTGCGATAAAGCCCGACGGTATATACGTCGACGGTACGGCAGGAGGCGGAGGTCATTCCTTCGGAATTGCCGAACGGTTGACAAACGGTCGTCTTGTGGCTATTGATCAGGACGAGGCGGCAATACGCGCTGCCGGCAAGCGACTTGAGCCATTCGGCGAGCGCGTGACGGTGGTTCGAAGCAATTTCTTCGAGGTCAAGAGGGTTTGCGAAGACCTTGGTGTTGAGAGCATAGACGGAATGCTGCTTGATCTAGGCGTTTCCTCATATCAGCTTGATACTCCCGAACGCGGATTTTCCTACATGTCGGATGCACCGCTTGATATGAGAATGGATAAGCGCAAGGCTTTAAGCGCTTACGACGTGGTCAACGGATATTCCGAGGACGAAATAAAAAAGATACTTTACGAATACGGCGAAGAAAAGTTTTCAGCATCTATTGCCTCGGCAATAATCCGCGAAAGACAGAAAAAGCCGATCGAAAGCACAGCAGAGCTTTCTAATATTATTAAATATGCAATTCCGCCATTTGCAAGAGAAGGCGGACACCACCCCGCAAAGCGAAGCTTTCAGGCGATACGCATTGAAGTTAACGGCGAGCTCGACGTTATAGAGCCTGCTATAAGAGATGCGGCAAGCTTGTTAAGTAAAGGGGGGAGGATAGCGATAATTACCTTCCATTCGCTTGAGGACAGAATAGTCAAGCAGACCTTCGCGTCGCTTGCTCAAGGCTGTACTTGCCCCAAAAATTTCCCTATATGCGTGTGTAACAACAAGCCTACGCTTAAGGTGATAACCAAAAAGCCCATTCTTCCGTCAAAGACGGAGCTTGAGGAAAACCCGCGTTCCAGAAGCGCAAAGCTTCGGGTGGCGCAAAAGCTTTGATAATTTAACTTTAAATATAGAATTAACGAAAAACAGGAGGTACCCGAAAACGATGTCTGTTGAAATGAACGAGTCTTACAACCGCTGTCTGCAAGAGCTTCGCGCAAGATATAAGGACAGAGGAATTTCAGGAAGCATCAAAAAGCAAAATGCTAACGTAGCACAGACCAAGAGCATAGAAGCCTCATCTGAGAACTATGTGCTTTTCGACTCCCGCAGTAAGATTGCCGATTCGTACAGAAGCGGCGTTTACAACGGAAGTAAATATATGACCTCCGACGATTTCGTCAGATATTTCAAAAGCCGCAGGGAGTTCAACATGCCCGAGGCTTTGAGAAAACAGCAGGAAGCCGAGGCTAAGGCAGGGGCGCTGGCACAGAAGCGTCAGAGCGGCAGGGGCCTTCGCGAAGGACGCTCCGACTCAAAGGAGGGTCACTTAAAAACCATAATATCGGCGTTGGTGGAATTAAAAAATAAATGGTTTCCCATGGAGCCAATGGCGGGCAGAGTTAACAGGGAGCGCTTCCGCGTACCCGTAGCGGCTTTGTCGGGGCTTGCAATATTTACAGTATCTCTCGGACTTATCGTAGGCGGCTCGGTTATGATAGGAGAAGCATCGGGCGAGCTTGGACGCGCTAACAGCGAAATATCCCTTCTTGAAGCAAGAGAGGCGGATCTTGAGGGCAAGCTTGACCTTAAATACAGTATAAACGAGATCGAAGAGGACGCAAAGAGCCTCGGTATGATAAAAAGAGAACACGCCGATAACGAGTATCTTCCAATTGAGGGAGACGACGAGGTTATAATCTACGACGAAAATCAAGATAAAAACGTCGGGCTTGCAGCATTGCTCGCTGCGTTCGGTATAGACGTAAACTAATACTTTCAGAATAAAATCCCACCAAGTTACATATTATGAAACTGTGATGGGATTTTTCTGAATAATAAAGCAAAATCAAAGAGCATAATCGTGTGGAAGGAGAAGGCAATGCGAAAGGAAACAGTCAGCACGGGTGCGATAAGACGCTCCACCATCGTGGCGTTGGCCGTTTTCGGCGTGTTTGCCGTGCTTCTTATACGAATTTTGATAATTCAAACGGTAAACTTTGAAAAATATCAGTCCAAGGTCATAAATCAGATGACGACGGAGTCTCCCGTACCTGCCGACCGTGGAAAGATATTTGACCGCAACGGAAACGTTCTTGCTACGAATATTACCACCTACCGTGTGTTTATATCGCCGTCAAGTATTGCATCGGCATCGGGCAACGAGGGCGAGGAAGGCTACGTTGACTACGCAGCGGTAGTTTCAAAGGGACTGTCCGAGACACTTGGAGTTACTTACGACTCCGTATATAAGCAGGCAACGGGATACACGCAGTATCTTGACAGAACTATTCAGCGCAAGGTCAAAGAGGAAACCGCCGATAAGGTTCGTGAGTTTATTGAGGCGAACGACCTTGAGGATATGATTTATCTTGAAGCGCAGAGCACGCGCTATTATCCGGGCGACACTCTCGGAGCTCACGTAATAGGCTTTACGAATAGCGACGGAGTCGGACTTTACGGACTTGAATATCAGTATGACCAATATCTTCGCGGAACGGACGGATATTATATTCTCGCCCGTGACTCATACGGGAAGGAAATGCCGTACGAGTACGCAAGCTATATAGATGCGGTTGACGGCTACGACGTCACCACCACCATTGATGCAAGCGTTCAGAGCTATCTTGAGGAGCAGCTTGAAAAGACGGTTAAGGACCACAAGGTACAAAATCGCGCTTGCGGCATAGTTATGGACGTAAACACGGGAGCAATTCTCGCAATGGCAACGTCCTCTCCCTTCGATCTCAACGACCCTTGGGCGATGAGTGAGGAAATGAAGGCAACGCTCGCAAAATCGGGATATTCCGAGGGTAGCGACGAGTATAACGCGCTGCTTTCCAAGACGCTTACCGAGTCTTGGTCTAATAAGGCGGTAGCGGAAAGCTATATTCCCGGTTCTACCTTTAAGATAATAACTTCGTCTATGGCTCTTGAAGAAAAGCTTGTTAGCCTTAATGAAACGGTTAACTGTGGCGGAAGCAAAAAGGTGCTTGGTATAAACATACACTGTCACAAGGTTCAGGGACACGGTCCCCTTACCTTTGCGGGAGGACTTCAGCAGTCCTGTAACGTGTGGTTTATGACGCTTGGCGGTAGAATCGGTGTAGATAAATTCGTTCAGTATACGGATATTTTCGGCTACCGTGAAAAAACGGGAATTGACCTGCCCGGCGAGTCGAGCAGTATCTTTATTGAACAGATGTCAGAGCTTGACCTTGCAATATATGCCTTCGGTCAGAACTTTAACGTAACACCAATTCAACAGATAAGTGCGGTTTCTTCCGTTGCAAACGGCGGAAAGCTTACGACGCCCTATCTTGTGCAGAGTATCAGCGATGCTTCGGGTAACGTGGTTTACTCACACGAGGTAGAGGTAAAGCGCGAAACCGTAAGCGAGGACGTTTGCAAGACCATTTCTCAAATGCTTGAGGAAGGCGTTTCGGGAAACGGAGGTGCGAAAAACGCATACGTCGCCGGCTACAAGGTAGCTGCAAAGACGGGTACGTCGGAAAAGAAAAAGAGCACTTACGATTTCGCCGAGGCTTTTGCTTCTGCGGTGAACATTTATAAGGAAAAGGGCGGGGACGTACTGTCTCTGTACAATACCCTCGATCCCGATGGAAAGCTTGCAAAAGAGCCTGATATATATAGCGATTATGTTGACGTTCCGTTGCGCTTCGGTCAGACATATTACAAGAAGATCGCGGACGATATACGGAGCGGCGGAAGCGTGCTTAAAAGATACTTTACGCAAAACCAGATAAACGGAATGATCGCTCTTGCCGAGGAATATGAGAGTGACAAGGAGCTTTACATCTGCTCGACGGTAGCTTATGCTCCTGCGGATAACCCACAGGTGGCAATAATAATCATCGTTGACGAGCCTACGAAGGGAACGCTTTACGGAAGCACTGTTGCCGCTCCCTACGTTGCCGAGGCTCTCAAAAATATTCTCCCTCAGATGGGAATAACAGCGCAGTACACCGACGCAGAGCTAAAAAAGCTTTCAATTCGTGTCGGCAGTTATAGCGGCTGGACGGTAGGACGCGCTAAGGAGCGAATTGAAGAGCTTGGACTCAGCTACAAGATAGTGGGCGAGGACAACGACAGCCTTAAGGTTTCTGGACAATTGCCCGCAAGCGGCGCGTACGTTGAAAAATCAAACGGTGTTATTTATCTCTACACAGACAAGTCGCTTATGGTGACGGATATTGAGGTTCCAAATCTTATCGGAATGGATGCGATGACGGCTAACGCACAGCTTACCGCACGCGGACTCAATATAAGAATTGAGGGAAGCAAATATCATCTTACCGGAACGGGAGCGACCGTTTACGAGCAGTCGATACCTGCGGGAACGAAGGTTGCCAAGGGACAGGTGATAACGGTCAAGTGCCGTACAGAGGATGAGGATTATATTTCTAATCCCATAGATTGATTTATTGTAGGGGCGATGTTGCGCTCCGAGGAAGTTTAAACAATTAAAGCCTCGGAGGGAATATGCTCTTATCAAAGCTGTTTTTTGACGCGGGGATTGCTTGCCCCGAAGAATACTCAAATATAGAGATAAGCGGAGTCGTGACTGATTCCCGAAAGGCGTTTGCAGGATGCATTTTCGTATGTGTCGCGGGACATAATAATGACGGTCACGACTATATAGACGACGCAATCAAAAAAGGCGCTGTCGTTATAGTAGCCGAGCAGGTGCGTGACGGGTGTGTGGGTGGTGCCGCAATTTTAAAAATTGACAACACCAGACTTGTAGCTGCAAGGCTCTATAACGCGTGGTATAAAAAGCCGTCCGACAGGCTTAAAATCGTCGGAGTTACGGGAACCAACGGAAAAACGAGCGTCTCGTATATGCTTGAGAGCATATTTATTGAGGCGGGCATACCGTGCGCGGTGATTGGAACACTCGGTTGCCGTATAAACGGAATAGAAACAGAGCTGTGCCGAACGGGGCTTACAACTCCCGATTCGTCGGAGCTTTATCCCTTGCTCGCTCATTTGGCGGACATAGGGATAGCTTACGTCTTTATGGAAGTAAGCAGTCACTCGCTTGCGCTCTCGCGAGTCGAGGGATTGGATTTTGAATACGGAATTTTTACTAATCTCACGCGGGATCATCTCGACTTTCACGGAGATATGGAGAGCTATTTTGAAGCCAAAGCAAAGCTTTTTGAGCATTGCCGCGGCAAGATAATAAATACTGACGACCCTTGGGGGGCGCGTCTCTTCCGAAAGTATGAGAACTGCATTTCCTGTTCTCGTAGTACCGGTAATTCTGTTGCTCTCTTGCCAAAATGCGATATAGAGGGAATAGATTATACCCTTTGCTTCAGGAATGAAAGTCATAAGATAAAATCACCCGTGCTCGGCGACTTTGCTGTGACTAATTCACTGCTTGCCGCAACGCTCTCTCTTGACGCAAAAATCGGGGCAGAGGACGTAACAGAGGGGCTTTCGCGCTTTTTTGGAGTCGAGGGGCGAATGGAAAGAATCAGCACTGAGCGAGGGTTTGACGTTATTATAGACTACGCGCACACTCCCGACGCGCTTGAACGCCTGCTTACTTCGTTGCACTCGTTTCGCCGTGACGGTACGAGAATAATACTCATGTTCGGCTGTGGCGGTGAACGAGACAAGGGCAAGCGAAAGCAGATGGCGCATATTGCTTCGCGGTTGTCGGACTTCGTGATAGTGACCTCGGATAATCCGAGGGATGAGGACCCCGACGCGATTATCGCGGACGTGATGAAGGGAATAGACAAGGAAAAGCCTTATGCTAAAATTGAGTCGCGAGAGGCGGCTATAAATTACGCGGTGCGGATTGCCCGAAAGGGAGATATACTCGTTTTTGCGGGTAAAGGACATGAAAAATATCAGATAACTGCTGAGGGCAAGCTTCATTTTGACGAGCGCGAAATAATGCGCTCTGCCATAGAGAAAATAAAACGCGGAGGCGATATATAGGGGGATTTTGCCCTTTATCGAAGCTTCAAATAAGAAAGGACGGTTTGTTATGAAGGTCAACGTAGGATGTAATAGCCTTACAATGTCAGAGCTGGCGCATATTTGTGGCGGTGTTCTTACATTTGTCGGTGGAGAGCTTGAGCGCGATTTGCCGTTTAATTACGTATGCACAGATTCAAGAGAGACGGCTGACGGAACGCTTTTTGTGGCACTCGGCGGCGAGAGAGTTGACGGTCATGACTACATAGGAGCAGCGGTTTCATCAGGAAGCGGCTGCGTGCTGTGCGAGCGTATTCCCAAGATTGGTGAGGATCAGAAATACGTTGCGGTAGTTGTTGAGGACTCCATAAAGGCAGTTGGAGAGCTTGCAAAGGCTTACGATCGCAGAATAAATCACCGAAAGGTGGCTATCACCGGCAGTGTTGGAAAGACTACTACTAAGGAATTTGTGGCAAGCGTTCTCGGCGAGAGCTTCAACGTTCACAAGACTCTTGGTAATTACAACAGTAATATAGGAATGCCCCTTTCCATGCTTTCTCAGAAAAACGATACCGAGGTATCCGTCTTAGAAATGGGAATGAGCGCGCTTGGTGAGATAGAGTACCTCTCCAAGATCGCAGAGCCTGATATCGCTATTATCACGAACGTAGGCTCGTCACATATGGGACATCTCGGCTCGCGCGAGAACATCGGACGCGCGAAGCTTGAAATAGTTAAGGGACTTAAAAAGGGCGGAACGCTGCTGCTTAACGGCGACGACGACATACTCCGCAACTACAAAAACCCCGATTTCAAGGCGATTTACGTAGGAATAGACAGCGACTGTGATTTTCGCGCGGTAAACATAAGACAGACGGTTACTAAAACCGTGTTTGACATACAGATGCGCGGTAAGACAGTAGAAAACGTGGTTATTCCTACCGTTGGAACGCATAACGTTTACGCGGCGCTCTTTGCGTATGCGGTAGGCGTTCGTATGAATCTTGACGATAACGTAATTCTTCGCGGACTTGCAAGCTTTGTGCCCGTTGGAATGCGTCAGAATATCTATGAGCTCGGTAAGATAACCGTTATCGAGGACTGCTACAACGCAAGCCCCGAATCAATGAAGGCGGCTATTAAGGTGCTTCGCGACGTTACATCGGAGGGTGGCAGAATGATGGCTCTGCTCGGAAATATGTATGAGCTTGGCGCAGCGTCGGAGAGATTTCACGAGGAGGTCGGACTCGCCTTTGCCTCGTGCGGAGGGCACTCGCTCTTTACCTATGGCGAAAGCGCTGATATTATCGCTCGAGGGGCTATGCTCGGCGGTGTGAGTGGCGAGAATATTTACAGGAATACGGACGTTCGCTCTCCCGAAATAAGTGGAGAGATGCTTTTGCACGCACTTCGCGCGGGAGATACCTTGCTCGTAAAGGCAAGCAGAGGAGCGGCTGCTGAGAACGTCATAAGATATCTTAAGGAAAACGCAGACAGACTTTGCAGTTAATTGTTTTTTAGTGGAGTAAATAATGAAACAGCTCGTTATAGAATTTTTGGCTGTTGGAGTATCGTCGTTTTTAATAACGGCGATACTTTGCCATTTTATAATTCCTGCCCTATCGGCAAAGCATATAGGACAGTCAATAAGAGAAGAAGGACCTAAAAGTCATTTTTCAAAGGCGGGAACACCCACGATGGGCGGTATCTGCTTTATTACGGGAATGCTTGCGGTATTGCTTGTCGTAAGTGTTATTTATTTTGTTCGCGCGGAGCAGAATAAGCTTATTCCGATGGCGCTGACGCTCTGTTTGGCACTTCTCAACGGCCTTATCGGACTTTTTGACGACTACAAAAAGCTCGTTCATAAGAAAAACGAGGGGCTCAAGGCGTGGCAAAAATTTGCGCTTCAGTGCGTCGCAGCAGCCCTTTATCTCGCCATTATGCGGTTTACGGGAAATATTGACACTGCTTTGCATATTCCATTTACGGATATTATGGTTGACTTTGGTGCGCTCTATTACGTAGGCGCGCTCGTGTTTATCGTCGGTCTTGTGAACAGTGTAAATCTTACTGACGGAATAGACGGTCTTGCTACATCTGTAACACTCGTAGTGTGTGCGTTTCTTGCGTTTATAGGATTGAATTTCCTCAACTCCTCGATTACGCTCATATCTGCCGCGCTTATCGGTAGCCTTCTTGCATTTCTTCGCAAGAATTGCCACACGGCTGAGGTATTTATGGGAGATACGGGCTCGCTCTTCCTTGGCGGAGCTATGGCGGGTGCGGCGTTTATGATAAACGATATGCTCGTTATGGTGATAGCCTGCGGCGTGTTTATTTTCGAGATGCTCAGCGTGGTTATTCAGGTGACGGTTTTCAAGGCTTCAGGAAGAAAAAAGAGAGTATTTCTGATGGCTCCCGCGCATCACCACTTTGAGGCAAAGGGCTGGAGCGAGAATAAAATAGTTCTCGTTTTCAGCATAGTAAGCCTCGCGCTATGTGCGCTTGCTTGGTTTGGACTTTAATTATTAAATAAATTTTTGCGGAGGAACGGTATGAAAGAATCAGATATTCAAAATGAACAAAAATCTGACTTGCCCGAAAGCCCCCGCAAATCTTTTTCTCTCGCGCCAAAGGCAATAAAGGGAAAAATAGAGGGTGCGCTTGAGCGCCGCAAGGAGAAGCTTGCAAATGAAGACCCTATCTTCATTGAGCCTATAACTCCCGAGGAGCCCCCTAAGGCAGAGCCCTTGGTAAAGGGAAACGTTGACGTTTGGTTTTTGCTTTGGGCGATGGTTCTCATTTGCTTCGGCGCTATAATGTCTTATAGTGCGAGCGCGGTATACGCAGAGCAAAAGTACGATGATTCAACTTACTTTTTACTGCGTTACGTGCTTTTCGCCGTCGCGGCAATTGCAGTAACCTTGCCGTTCGTTATGCTTGCACGTCCGTGGTTCTGGAGAGTGTTCTCGGTGGTCGCTTACGCGGGAGCAATAGTAATGCTGCTGCTCGTTCTCGTTATCGGAGCGGCACGCGGCGGTGCACAGCGTTGGATAGATCTTGGCTTCGTTACGATTCAGCCCTCGGAGATCGCCAAGACGGCAGTAGTGATGCTGTTGGCGCTATACATGTCAAAGTACGAAAAGGAAATAACCTCCAAGCATCTCTTTGGCGGAAGCTTCCGCAAGGGAGTGCTCGTGCCGATGTGCATAATCGGTGCGATATGCGTGCTCGTCGCACTTGAGCGACACATATCGGGACTTATGATAATCGGTATGATAGGCGTGTGCGTTATGTTCCTCGGTGGAACACGAGTCAAATGGCTTGCTATGTTTCTCGGACTTATAGCAGTTGCAGGCGTGTTACTTATTCTCGTATCCGACTATGCTCAGGAACGAGTTGATATTTGGATAAATATCGACAAGGCAGACCCTCTCGGCTCTGCTTGGCAGACGCTTCAAGGACTTTATGCGATAGGCTCGGGCGGATTTTTCGGACTCGGACTCGGAAGCAGCCGCCAGAAATTCGGTTACGTTTCCCAGCCGCAGAACGACTTTATATTTACGATAATATGCGAGGAGCTCGGTTTTATAGGCGCATTTACGCTGCTGCTTCTCTTTGGACTTCTTATATGGCGCGGTATCAAGATAGGACAGCGCGCGCCCGACAAATTCTGCGCCCTTACCGTGTGGGGCTTGACCTTTAAGATAGCGTTGCAGGTGGCTATGAATATAGCTGTTGTAACCAATACCATGCCGAACACGGGTATTTCACTTCCGTTTTTCAGCTCGGGCGGTACGTCGCTTATGCTGCAAATTTTTGAAATAGGAATAATACTTTCAATATCGCGTTTTTCTACGTCAAAGAAATAGAGGGGACATAACATGAAGGTTTTACTTACCGGCGGCGGAACAAGCGGACACGTAACTCCCGCGCTCGCTATCGCCGATATAATAAAAGAACGTGATCCGTCATCGGTAATTGCATACGTGGGTACCGAAAACGGAATTGAAAAAAAGCTCGTGGAAAAGGAGTTTTACGAGTATCACACCATAGAGATACAGGGAATAAGGCGCAAGCTTTCACTGTCGAATATCAAAACGGCGTATCTTATAATGAGAGCTCCCGCAAGAGCCAAAAAGATAATTCAGAAATTCAAGCCCGACATAGTTATAGGCACGGGCGGATACGTTTGCTGGGCTCCCCTTAAAGCAGCGGCGGAAATGGGAATACCTACGGTTATCCATGAATCAAACTCCATACCTGGTCTTGCTGTCCGTAAGCTTGAGAATAAGGTGGACCTCATACTTACGAATTTTCCAAGTACGACTGATTCTCTTAAGGAAAAGAAGAAGGTTGTAAACGTTGGCAACCCCATTCGTCAGAACTTCGGAGAATGCTCAAAGGCTGACGCGAGAGCTCGTCTTGGAATCGCAGCGGATAAATTTATGATACTTTCCTTTGGCGGAAGTCTTGGCGCGCCTGCAATCAACCAGGCGGCAATAGACGTAATGCGCGGATTTGCAAAGAATAAAGAGGACGTAGTGCATGTACATTCGGGCGGCAAGAATTACTACAAGAACGCTATGGAGCTTTTTGTAGCGCATAGCCTTGAGCATAATCACCGTCTTGATGTCAAGGAGTATATATACGATATGGGAGACTATATGACGGCTGCTGACGTCGTTATATGTCGCGCGGGAGCCATGACGCTGACGGAGCTCGCAAGAATGCATAAGCCTGCAATTCTTATACCGTCGCCGAACGTTGCTAACAACCATCAGTATAAAAACGCGCAAGCCTATGCAAAGGCAGGCGCCGCAGTACTTATCGAGGAAAGAGACCTTGACAGTCAAATAATAGTTGAGGAAATGGAAAGAATATATTCGGACGCAGAGCTTCGCCAAAAAATGGGAGATGCCATAGCGAGTTTTGCGTACGAGGACGTAAACGAACGAATTTACACAGAGATAACGAAGCTCGTAAGAAACCGTTCGAAGATTCAAAAGAAAGGAAGATAGACCGTGAGCACAACGAAAAGGGCGCCGATGCCAAATGACAAAAGAAGAATAATTATTATAGTGGCAACGGCGCTTATGTGCCTTCTCGCAACGGTAGGACTTACTGTGTTCGCCTTTTCGTTTTTACCCGTTACCAAGGTTGAGCTTTCGGGGGTGACGGATTTCGACAAGGCGGAAATAGTCAAGCTATCGGGAATAAAGATGGGGGACAAGCTGTACTCTATAAAGACCGGAGAGGTCGAAGAGCACCTTATGGAGGTCTGTCCGCGGTTTGAAAAGGTAGAGGTAAAGACAAAATTTCCGAATACCGTTGTTTTCAGGGTTACGGAAAAAATACCTATGTGGTATATAGACGTTTCCGACAGCTACTACGTGCTTGACTCAAAGCTTGAGATCATAGACGAGGTTCAGACAAAGGAGCATTTTCGTGAAATGGGAGTTCCCGAGCTTGTCTTGCCTCACGTTCATTCCGTCCTCCTTGGCGAGCTGCCCGAATTCGGAGATCCCGAAAATGAAGAAAGGTCGGATGTAGAAAGTGCGCTTGAGTTTGTTTCTGCGGTGCAAAGGACTACATTCAGGGCGAGAATTACCACCGTAGACGTAAGTAATCGCTTTGATGTAAAAATAGTGGTTGACGGAAAGTATTACGTGCAGATGGGTGACGTTTCCAATACAGAGGCAAAGCTTAAGGCAGTCAACGTTATTATAACTTCGGATAAGCTTAAGGATTGCGATGCGGCTGAAATTTACGCCGCCGATCCTGCAACGATAACCTACCGTCCTTTGTATAATGAATAGCATAGAAAGCGTCCGCTAAATCTTGCGGACGCTTTTCTGTTTTTAATATGCTATTTACAAATGCTCGAAAAAATGTTATAATTAAATACGGTCAGGAAATATCTAAATAAAAAAGGAGAATAGACCAAATGAAGAAATACGTACTTGCCTTGGACGAGGGAACGACCAGCGCGCGAGCTATACTTTTTGATAAGAAATCGAATATAATTTCTATGGCACAGCACGAGATATCTCAGATATATCCGCAGCCCGGCTGGGTGGAGCAGGACCCTATGGAGATATACGCCAATCAGTATGCCGCGCTTACCGAGTGTATCGCGAAAAGCGGCATTTCCCCCGATGAAATTGCATCGGTAGGTATAACTAACCAAAGAGAGACGGTTATAATTTGGGATAGGAGCACGGGAAAACCTATATACAACGCAATAGTATGGCAATGCAGACGAACGGCGGATATTTGCCGAGAGCTTGATGCGGCGGGACACGGAGAGTATATCCGAAAGACCACGGGGCTGAGAATAGATCCCTATTTCAGCGGAACTAAGATAAAGTGGATACTTGATAACGTAGAGGGCGCGAGAGAGAAAGCGCAGGCGGACAAGCTGATGGCAGGTACGGTCGATACGTGGCTTATCTGGAAACTCACCGAAGGAAGAGTTTTTGTAACTGACAGAACGAACGCATCAAGGACAATGCTGTGCAACATTCATACGGGTGAGTGGGACGACACCATACTAAAGCTTTTGAATATCCCGAAGCAAATGCTTCCCGATATAAGAAGCAGCAGTGAAATATACGGCTGCTTTGAATGTATGGGCTCCGAGCTTACCGTTGCGGGAATTGCGGGAGACCAGCAGTCTGCCTTGTTTGGACATACGTGCTTTGAGGCGGGTGAGGCAAAGAATACTTACGGAACGGGTTGCTTCTTGCTTGCTCATACGGGGCAGAGGGCGGTTGAGAGCAAGCATGGCTTGCTTACGACAGTTGTCGCAGGCGAGAAGGGACGTTCCATTGAATATGCCCTTGAGGGAAGTGTTTTTGTAGGTGGCGCGGTTGTGAGGTGGCTGCGAGACGAATTAAAAATTATACACGAGGCATCGGACAGTGAATATTTTGCGCGTAAGGTCAAGGACAGCGCGGGCGTGTATCTCGTTCCCGCGTTCAGCGGCTTGGGCGCGCCTACTTGGGATATGAACGCGCGCGGAACGATACTCGGACTCACCGCAGGCACGGGAAAAAATCATATAATTCGTGCCGCACTTGAATCTATCGCGTATCAGACGGAGGACGTTATTTCGGCGATGAACGCAGACGTTTCAGAGATTTACTCAAATACAGAGGCGAGTAAGATATCAATTTTGAAGGTTGACGGCGGGGCGTCGGCAAACGACCTTCTTATGCAGATGCAAAGCGACTTTTCCTCAATTACGGTTCAAATTTCAGCCAACCCCGAGGCAACGGCGGCGGGAGCGGCATTCCTTGCAGGGCTTGCGGTTGGATTTTTTGCCGACAGAGAGGAGCTCAAGGGACTTGTGGCTACCCGTAAGAGCTTTGAGCCGCGTATGGAGGAGGCTGAACGCGAGATGCGACTTGACGGCTGGCACAGAGCGGTAGCGGCTTGCAGAAAATTCAGCGAAGGCGAGGAGTGAGCTTATGGCAAAAAAAATAGCTTTTAATGTTACGTCCTCTGACGGAGTACACACCTTGGCGGGCATCGTATATTTGCCCGAGGGCGTGCCGAAGGGACTCTTTCACGTAGTTCACGGGATGACCGAGCATATGGGAAGGTACGATAGATTTCTCTCGGACATAGCAGACGAGGGTTGGATAAGCTTTGGTTACGATCATCTCGGCCACGGAAAAACGGCAAACGACGATTCCGAGCTCGGTTATATAGCAAAGAAAAACGGTTGGGAGCTATTGGTAAAGGACGTAAAGACTTATTCCGATGCCGTCAGAGCGCGGTTTGGAAGTGCCGATATGCCGCTTTGCTTGATGGGACACAGCATGGGCTCTTTCGTAGCTCGTCTTTCGGCGCAGAGCTACGTTCAGGCGGATCGCCTTATAGTGATGGGAACTGGCGGAGCAAATCCTGCCGCCGGAATGGGACTTGCGCTTATAGAAGTAATAAAGCGATTTAATGGAGAGCGGCATTTTTCGAAATTTATTGATAATATTGCTTTCGGTAGCTATAACAAGCACTTTGGCGGCAATGTTGCAGACGATCCCAAGCTCTGGCTTACGAACGACGAGACTGTAAGGCGAAAATATTATGCCGATCCTTACTGCACCTTCAAGTTTTCCGTCAGCGCGATGGGAGACCTCATAAGGCTTATAAAATACAGCAATTCAAGTAGTTGGTACAAAAATATTAACGGCTCCTTGCCCATTCTTTTGGTGTCGGGAGAGGACGATCCCGTCGGAAATTACGGTAAGGGAGTAAGAGAGGTAGAGAGAAAGCTCAAAAAGCACGGTAAAAATGTTTACTGCAAGCTTTATGCAGGGGCAAGACACGAAATACTCAACGATTTCACCTATGAGACCGTTTGTAAGGATATAATCGACTTCTGTAAAAAATAAAGCAGGGCATATCTTTAAGAAATTAAAAGAGAAAACAAAAATGTGATGTTCTTTAGTAAGAAATAATAAACCCCAACAGATTTTACAAAAGGTCTGTTGGGGATTTTGGATTTTGTTTGGTAATTCGAAATTTATCTAAATGAGAGTGATCACATACCCTATTGTAGGTCCGGCAAATATTGCAATGTATATAAGAGTGATCCAAGGTTGATAATCAATATAAAACTCCTTAAAAGTCAAACTCCATGGGTGCTTGATAATGACCCAAGCAAGCACATCAAATACAATACAAATCCCCGCCCATATTGCTCCCGTTATCAGAGCTTCAGTCAAGCTCGGCGCTGCAAGACCGTTTATATAG
>SVQL01000115.1 GCA_015065365.1 Oscillospiraceae bacterium
GTTCTCCTGAAAAGGGAGTATTTACCGATCCTGCTAATACCTCCTATGCAAATACAGATTCGACCAAGTATGCATATGCAGGTGGTTCGATTGGTTATACCATGGTTTGGAGTGAAGGAAATCATTATCAGTTCATAATTCATGATATAACAATAACCAACTGTAAGGTTGGTGGCGTTGATAAGGCTTCTTACAGCGTTAAGGCATTGGCGCCGACTGTAGATAAAGAGGCAAAGATCAGTCTTTCTCTCGACGGTACTATCGGACTTAATTTTAGCATAAATGCAAATAATCTTAAAGATGCTACTGTTGTAGCTAAGAAGAACGGCGTTGAGGTTGTAAATCAGGCTGTTGTAAACGGTGAAAACCTTGTAACCGTTCCCGTTAACGCGAAAGAAATGACCGATACTATTAACGTTGCTATTATGCAAAACGGAGAAGTATTTGGCGGACACTCCTATACTACGAGCGTTTCGGAATATGCGGAACAGCTTCTTAATGACGAGGAGTGGGGCGATCTTATGAGTGCTATGCTCAACTACGGTGCGGCAGCTCAGAAGCTTCTCGACTACAAGGCTGACGAGGCTGACGTTTCGGGCGTTGCAGACTATGATTTCACCGCAGTTAACGACGTAGATTTTGGCGATGGAAGCATTAAGGACGTACTTAAGGGTCTTTATATGAATCTCGACCTTGAGTCTAATACCGTACTCAATCTCTACTTTATGCCTGCTGACGGCACTGCTCTTACGGTTACCGTAAACGGTATAGAGGCAGTTCCCGTGGACAACGGCGACGGCTACTACGTCGTCTCTACTGAGGGAATTGCCGCTGATAAGCTCGGCGAAGATATTACGATCGTCGTAAACGGCACGTACATCTTTAAGGTAAACGCGCTTAATTGGGCGAAGATAGCAAGCAGTGATGCTGATGCAGACGTTGCTACGCTTGCAGATGCGCTTGCCGCGTATGCAAGCTGTGCAAAGGAGATTTTCGAAAAAAAATAACGAGCCTCGGTTTGAATGAAAGTGAGATCGCGACGGCGGCGGATATCGCCGCCAAGCGATTTGAGACCGACAAAAGGATCGAGGCAATAAAGAACACTCAAAACCTTACCCCCACTACGAGCAAGGTTTATTACGTTTCATCAAGTACGGGAAGCGATAGCAATAGCGGAACAGATCCCAACGCGCCTCTTAAGACTCTCTCAAAGGCAGTAAGCAAGGCGGGAAAAAACAGCACTATTTGTCTTAAACGTGGCGACACGTGGAGAGGTACGGGCGGAGATACAATTATAGAGGCGAAGGAAGGTTATACCATCACCGCCTACGGCGAGGGCCCCAAGCCTGTTATAATTTCCTCCCGTGAAAATGGTGGAGGCTCGGCTAATGCGTCCAAGTGGACACAGATGGCTGAAAACCCCAATATCTGGAGATACGAGGGCTCGAACAACTGGAATGACGTTGGAAATATCATTTTCAACGACGGCGAAAGCTACGCTACGAAGGTTATTCAGCTTTACGTAAAGCAGGAGTCCTGGTCTACCTATCAGATAACCGACTTTACCAACGCTCCCGCGCAGAAGTACAACTTTGATCATTGGAGCGATTTGAGAAACGACCTTGATTTCTTCCATGACAAGAACTTCAGCGGTGGTAGCGGCGCGACGGGCTATCTTTATATGTACAGCACCTCTAACCCCGCTCTTCGCTTTGAATCTATTGAGTTTGCTGAAGATATTACTCCCATTCATATTACGGTTGACAACGTAACAGTTGATAACATCTGCTTTAAGTACGTTGGCGGACACGCAATTGGAGCGAGTGCTTATTCTTTATTCAAAACTTCGATTAACAATCTGACCGTTGAGAACTGCGAATTTTACTGGATCGGAGGCTCTGTTCACAATAGAATTCCCCAAAGTATTATTGGACAGAATACAGGTGACAGTCCCAAGTATGATACCCGTTACGGTAACGCTGTTGAAATCTGGGGCGGATGTAACGGATACTACGTTAGAAATAACTACATCTATCAGGTATTTGACGCAGGTATTACCATTCAGGTTACGTTTGACTCTAGCAAGAACTATACCGTAAATCAGAAGAATATCGAGTTTACGGATAACGTAATCGAGTACTGCGTCTATTCGATAGAGTACTTCCTTACGAAGATCCCCAGTGGAAATGAGTCCACGATGGAGAATTTCAAGATTTCCAATAACTACATGTGGAACGCAGGCCGTGGCTTCTGTGAAACTAGAGGTGTCTGGGACAGAGGATTTGCTGCACACATCAAGAGCCAGAAAACAGCTCCTTGTAACAGAGCTATGGGATTTGAAATTACGGATAACGTAATGGTAGGAATAGGCAGCAGCTTCTTGTCGATCAGAAGCACCTTCGGCGAGAACAGCCTTCCTTTGTTTGAGGGCAATGCTCTTTACGGATATTACGATATGGACGGCACGGCTAAAGACGGCTTCCAGATCGGCGTTGTTTCGGGTAATACTGACGGTAACGAGGATGATGTCGCCTACGACAATGGCATTGAGGCGTATCTTGTCGGCCAAATGGGCTCGCAATACGGCGAAGGCAATAAGTACTACTTTATATTCTGACAAAAAATGGGCTGTCGCAAATTTTTGCGACAGCCTCATTTTTTAGCCCGAATTTTTGGATTTTCGCATTTCCTTGGGAGATATTCCAAATTCGTCTTTGAACGCTTTTGTGAAATATGGCACCTCATTGTATCCGACGTCTGTAGCAATATTGGAAATTGTTTTGTCAGTTGATTGAAGAAGATGGACGGCGGCGGAAAGTCTTGTTAAATTGATATACTGCGGAAGCGTCATGCCTATATCGGTTTTGAAAAGACTTCTGAAATGTGAGGTTGACAGATTACAGCTTGCAGCGATTTTTTCTGCGGTCATCAATTGCGAATCGGCATAGTTTTCCCTGATGTAGAGAAGTGCAGGCTTGATCTTGGCTGAAACGGGGAGCTTTTTTGAGTTTTTATCAATATCTCCTATTCGCGCTGATTCAATAAGTATTTGTCCTACCAGAAGGGTATTGTAAAGCACCGAATATCCATCGTCACGCGAAATCTCGGTAAGGGCGTTGATAAGTCTTGCAAGCTCGGGATGCTCGTATGGCGAAAACACACCGTTAAATCCCATATCAGATATTTTTAGAAGCTCGTCCGTGATTTTTCCACGATTGTTGAGCAACAGCTTTTGAATGTCAACAAACAGCCATATCCAATTACACGGTGCGCCGGTATCGGCAATTGACATGTGTGGGATATTGGCGTTAACGCATTGAATGTCACCTTCTTGGAATTTGTATATTCTGTTTTCAATATGAGCTTCGCCCGTTCCCGAAAGACATATTCCCAATTCAAGACAATGGTGGTAGTGAAGGGCAGATAACGGTTGCACCGGAAGGACTGCTCTTTCTCCAATCGAAAGCCCGTTATTTAGGGAAAAATATCCGATTTGGAAATAGGTTGGTAAAATTTCAGTTCTTGTTGTGTATTCCATAACGCCTCCTATGTAGTAGGTTGTGAATATTATAACATTCTGATAGTGTCACGCGCAATATTTTTGAATAATATTTTCAAAAAAATTAACAAAATTCTAAAACAATCCATTTTTTTAAGCAATTTGAGGCAAAAATAAGCGAAAATTGAAATAATATAATCGTTTTTTATTTGTTTTTTTGATTTGTTATTGATATAATTATATATATTAAAACTATAATTAGGGAGACTGCGTTATGATTCTCAAGAACCCCCCAATGGGTTGGAATACTTGGAACACCTTTGGAGATAAAATAGACGAAAAGTTAGTAAGAGAAACTGCTGATTTTATCGTAGAGTCCGGACTTCGTGATGCGGGCTACGAGTACGTGGTTATCGACGATTGCTGGTCGGAGCTTG
>SVQL01000017.1 GCA_015065365.1 Oscillospiraceae bacterium
ACAAGCTCCCTGCTGGGGTGCACACCAGCCCACACCGTGGGTGTATGCGGAAATGTCGGTGATCTGTTTTGCCTGAACCCACTTACCCTCTTCGGGAATAGGTGCAGGACCGTGGTTGGGGCCCTTAGCTACGACGCACATCTTTGCAACTTCTGCGCTCATAGCGTATTCGCAAGAAAATTCTTTGCTCATTTTTTTATCTCCTTTTTGATTAAAAATTTAAAACTGTTTAATAAGACCGTCTATTGCCTCTGCATAGAGCTTTCCGATAAAAGCTCTGCCGTTATCGTTAGGATGAACTCCGTCACCCGAATAATAAAGAGGCTCGGGCTGTGTCTTGAGCGCTTCCTCAAAGTACTTGTCCAGCGGAACGTAAACGTCAGCGAACTCGTCAGCAAGCTTTCTGACTATGGGAAGCATTCTTTCAAGATCCTCTCTCATTCCCTCAAAAGGCTCCTTGTCAAGAAGGAAGGGCGAGAGTATCATTATCTTTGCGTTGGATTCTCTGCGTATTCTCTCGAGAATACAACGGTAATTAAGCTCAAACTGAGCATCGGTCGTAGCGATCTTACCGCCGCCGTAGCGGTGCCAGAGATCGTTAATACCGATAAGGATAGATATAATATCAGGCTCAAATGCCAAAGCGTCGCTGTAAAATCTATCAAAGAGCTGACTCGTGCGGTTTCCGCTGATGCCCTGATTGATAAACTCAAACTCGACATCGGGGTTAGACGCGACCATAAGCTCCGTTGCGTACTTGGGATAACCCGCGCCCATGTGGTGATAATTTCTCTTATCTCTGCCTGCGTCGGTTATACTGTCACCCTGAAAAACTACCTTTATCTTTTTCATTTTTACTTTACTATCTCCCCGTAAACCGCACCGAAAGCGCAAGCCGCGTTGGACTCGTCGGTATCGATATGCATAGCAAGAGCGTAAGAGTCGCTTACGCGAACTACAACGTCGTCAAAAATCAAGGGGCGAGCGGTTTCAATTCTAACCTTAACGACATCCTTGTCCTTAACGCCGAAAACCTCTGCGTCGGCAACGGTCATATGTATATGACGCTTTGCGGCAATAACGCCGTCCTTAATTTCAACCCTGCCGCAAGGTCCTTCAATAATACAACCCACGCTGCCTGCAACGTCTCCCGACTCTCTTACGGGAACGCCTGCAAGTCCGATGGTTCTCGCGTCGGTAAGAGAAAGCTCTACCTGATCCGCGCTTCTCTCAGGTCCGAGAATACTTGCCTTGAGCGAGCCCTTAGGACCTATAACGGTAACCTTTTCCTCGCAAGCAAACTGTCCGGGCTGGCTGAGATCCTTTTTGTTTGTCAAAACGTATCCCTTGCCAAAAAGCGTATCAACCGTTTCTCTGGTGAGATGCACGTGTCTGGCAGAAGTTTCAATCAAAAAATTCGCCATAAAAAATACCTCCAAAAATCAAAAAATAACTTGCAAAATTATTTCGCAACTATAATTATAACACATTCTTTCTTGATTGTAAAGGTTTAATTCCGAGTTTTTCTGCAAATAATATTAAAAAAATCATTTTTTCGGAGGAAGCCATGACAAATCAAGAAAAAAACACATCGGACTCTCCTGCCTGCGACGGTTCTGTCGTAACCAAGAGTGCTGACGGAAAAATACACTGTCTTTCAATAATCGGGCAAATTGAAGGTCACTATATATTGCCCGAGGGTCAAAAGGCAACCAAATACGAGCACTTGATACCTTTGCTTGTGGATATTGAGGAGAGCAATGAAATCGACGGGCTTTTGATAGTTCTTAACACAATGGGCGGCGACGTTGAGGCAGGTCTCGCTCTTGCGGAAATGATAGCATCTATGAAAAAGCCAACCGTTTCTCTCGTGCTCGGAGGCGGTCACTCAATTGGCGTACCGCTCGCCGCCTCGGCAAAGCGTTCGTTTATAGTTCCGTCCGCCACTATGACGATACACCCCGTTCGCATAAACGGGCTCGTTATCGGCGTACCGCAGACGTTTCATTACTTTGATGAAATGCAAAAACGTATAATTTCATTTATCTGCGATCATTCAAAGGCATCGCCCGAAAAAATCCGAGAGCTTATGATGCGACCTGACGAGCTGGCGACCGATGTTGGCTCTATAATCGATGGCGACGAAGCGGTAAAATACGGAATTATTGACAAGGTTGGCGGACTTTACGACTCTCTCTATGAGCTTAAACAAATGATAAAAAAGTCCCGTTCAACTCAAAACGGGACAAGTCGCAAGCTCTCCTAAATACAAAAGTCGGCGAACTTTAGCGTGATGTCCTTAACAGACAAATAACGTTAAAGTCCGCCGACTTATTCTTCACTCTGATTTTAAATACAATTTGATTATACTATCTTCTATTTCGTTGTACGTAACGGGAGTAATTTGTTCGTCAGGAGTTGAGGACAAATACCACTCCTTATTTTCCTCTGTGTCCCAAAGCTTTGGCACATCGTTCGGAAGAATTATTTGCATATTAAGCAACTCGTTACCGTTGTAATAATATATCAGCTTTGCGCGGCTGTTAAGTACTCCGTCAATCTCCGTACTGCACTCATAATTTTCAAAAACCGTATTTACAAGCTGTTCGCAATAATGAACGTAAAGCTTCCCATCGGCACTTATAAGTGTTCCGAGGGATAGGCGAAGCACGCCGCTCTCGTCTGTGCTGTAACAGTAGATATCTATCTCTTCGTTTTGAATTGACGCGGAGAGTACCTTTGAGCCACCTGCGAATATCTCCGTTTGTCCGTTTCCATTTGTAGCGATATATCCGTTATCTCCCATAGGCTCAATATAGCGGTACAAAAAGTCGATCTGCGTCTTGACCTTTCCGTTCTCGACGTGTATAACGCCCATTGACCCTCTCATGCCAACCACGAAATATCCATTGTCAGCATACGTAATATCCGTATAATAAGGAGAAAGCACAACCCCGGATTCCGCGTTATAAATTCCCTTCATGCCGGAATCAGTTTGAACTATAAAGTACGCAGTAGCCGAGTCAGAGGCATCTGTCAGTATAGAGTGAACGGGATACGGCAAGGATACCTTTCTTGAAAGCTCGCAATCCTCGTCAAGCGAATAGACCTCCGAGCCTGATGCGGTATTAACCACCAAACAGTTTTCCGCGGTAAAAACGTCATAGGGCTTATCTATGAGAAGATTTCTTCCCAGCTCCGTCACCTCTATGCCACGTTCAGCGAAGTTCTTATCCGCAAAGGTTGCGGTTCTGTATATAACGAAATATCTTGACGCACTGACTCTGTCCTCCGTCATATATTCAGATAGCTTAATAACGCTCATATGAACAGCCGTGTCCGTATCAGAACCGTCCGTTGCAAGAGCGATATTTTCCTCGTGAGTAAAACGGTATTTTGCAAAATCCTCTTTATCAACGGCAAAGCTCTTAACTACTCTCGCAGTCAAGGGATCAATTATATCGAAAACGTTTCTTTCGTAACTCGTTGCCAATATCCAAGAAACTCCGTTTTGCTTAAAGCTCTTAAGCTCGTCGTAATACTCGCTTTGCTTAAATGCCGAAAAAGGCGCGAGCACCGAGGTCGTCTGCTTGCCCGACACTGTCTTGGTCAAAAAATACGCATCGCACTCCAGCTGCCGTGGCAGCTGGGACAAAACCACGTTCTCCTCCCCCACGAGCTTGACAGAATGAGTCTTAACGCCAACCTTGGCGAAGTGACACCACGCGCCGTCGTTAGCATTATCGAATTCTGCGCTTGTGAAGATAACGCAGGTATCCGTAGAAAGTGATTCGTCGGCAACCATATCACCGTATTGGCTCTTTAAGAGAAGCGCGCCGTCCACGTCGAGATAGTAATAATCGCCCTCTGCCTTCATCGCGGTAAGCGCGTAGCCACCGTCAACTACGGACTTATATGTTCCTCTGTCAGTGCCTGTCGCGTCAAGCACTCTAACGCCGCTCTCGTCAAGGAGAGGCGCGACAATACAGTTTTTGAATGAGTACAGCTTTTCAAGCGCGTATTCCTCTCCGGAAAGCTGAAAGCTTTTTTCAGCGCTGAAAATTACCGCGTATCCATTCTCCCCATTCCCGTTAGTACAAATCGAGTACTGCCAATCAGTATATCCGTCGCGCATAAGCGCCACCACGTCCGAGGCTATAAGCTCTCCGGTTTCCGAATATATCCGTCCGATTTCTTCATTATAAAAGAATGAGCATTTGATATCCTCGTTCTCAGACTTCAAAAAAACCGTACGAATACCCTTCCCTTCAGTTATTTTTATGCCATCGGCACGAAAGTAACCGTAGTTTTGAGGATCGTCTGCGCTCTGTGCCACGAGATACGTATGCATAAGCTCATCATCGTTGGAATGAACTCCTATAACGTTCTTAAAGTTACGCAGCGTCAACTCGTTACCCGAACGGTATGAGAGATCGGAATCTAGTCGGTTGAGTGATATTACCGCCTTAAGTCCGTTTTCATTATTCGTAAAAACGAGATACGGAAGCGCGGTATTTTCCGCGTCAAGAGAGTAATTATCTCCCATAATTGTAATTTCGTCGCCCTTTGAATCTATCAGAACATATCCCTTAAAATCCTGCTTTGTCGCGATATAGTAATCAAAGAGGGTAACATTTACGTCCGTTCCTACGTATTTTTCAAGCCCTTCATAGTAGTCGTTTACGCTTTTCAGAGATATGTAACCGTCGCTTATTTTCTTTCCGTTTCGGTTAGCAAGATAAAACAAGCCGTCATCACCCACGATACGAACTCCGTTATATTCGATTGAGCTTACATGGTCAAACGGAAGCTGCGTAAGATACTCCTTACGCATAGCAATCGCAACTCCGATAATAATTCCTATAAGTAACACTATACACAAAAGCGGTATGACTATATATCTTTTTTTCATACTGACTCCCCGATTTTTTATCCAAGCCCTTTCGGGCTTTTTTTCATTATATACTCTACTCGCGCTTTTGTCAAGAAAAATCACACGTTACAGTAAATAAAGATGCGGCCGAGCAGAAGCACGACCGCAAAAATTTATCAGTTTGAAATTTTAAAAAAGAAGAAAAACGACGTGAAGCAAGCCAAGAACTACCAAAGGCACAATAGCGCCTACGGTAAACTGCGGCCATGTGTGTCGCTTCATCTTAAGACTCGCCCAAAATACGGCTATAAATAACGGCACCGATACAAGAAGCGCCATAGGCACGCCGAGGTATGCAAGCAATGCAGCAGGGCCCGATATTCCGCAGGCGTGCGCGCTCGCTCTTATACCGCAGCACTTATTGAGAACTACGATAATCAATCCCGAGATAAGATAATCAAGGTATACTATCCAAAGCTCGGCGGGGGCTCCCAAAATCAAATTCACGATACATCCCGCAACGTATCCGACAAGCGCAAAAACCATAGCGAGATTTCTTTGCCCCTCTCTGCCGCGCCCCTTGAATCCGGGTACTAACGGCTGACAAGGGTATCCCAAAAGCGGGAACGCAACGAGAAAGCCTATTGCAAGCCAAAAGCGTACAGCTCCCTCTCCAAAAACCTCGGGACGTACGAAAAACAACGTAAGCAACGTTGCAAGTGCCATTACAGGCGCAAGCGTTAGTATTCTGATAACCTTTGCAAATACCTTCATATCTCTTTCCTTTCATGCCGAAAATCTCGGCAATGTCAGTCGAATTTCGGCGAATAGCGTATGTGCAATCCTTTAATGTGGTATTGAAAACTATATTCCCTCGAATATTATACCACATCTTTCCATAACTTGCAATACCTTTTTTAATTTTTTTTAAATTAGGTATATAAAAATCCCTCCGGCGAACAATAAAAAATAATTTAACGATAGTCACAAGGAGAACTTTATGAAAACCATCGCATTTTTTGATACAAAGCCGTACGACAAGGAGCAATTTATAAAATTCGGAGATGCGGCGAATATAAAATTTAAATTTCTTGAAGCTAAGCTGTGCGCAGACTCCGTAGAGCTTGCCAAGGGCTGTGACGGTGTTTGTGCATTCGTAAACGATACCGTTGATGCAAGCGTAATAGACTCTCTTTTTAGTATGAATATTCGAGTACTTGCCATGCGTTGTGCAGGGTACAACAACGTTGATCTTGCGCATGCTGGCGGAAAGCTACAAGTATTTCACGTACCCGCATACTCCCCTCACGCAGTCGCCGAGCATGCTATGGCAATGCTTCTGACCTCAATAAGACGTATTCACAAGGCGTATATCAGAACACGCGATTTCAATTTCAGCCTCAACGGAATGACGGGCTTTGAGCTTCACGGAAAAACCGTAGGAGTCATAGGCACAGGGCGCATAGGCAAAGCCTTCATTGATATTTGTCGCGGCTTCGGCATGAAAATTTTAGCATACGATAAATACCCTTCAAGCGACTTAGACGTAGAATACGTTTCTCTTGAGCGGCTTTTTCGAGAGAGTGACATCGTTTCCTTCCATTGTCCGCTTACTCCGGAAAGCTACCATATGCTAAACTCTCAGACCGTCGACATGCTCAAAACGGGGGCAGTTATTATCAACACCTCACGCGGCGCGCTTATCGACGCCGAGGCTCTGCTTGACGGTATTCGCTCGCGTAAAATCGGAGCGACCTGCCTTGACGTTTACGAGGAAGAATCGGAAATATTCTTCGAGGATTTTTCCGGACATATACCGTCCGACGAAACTCTTGCTACCCTTCTCTTTATGCCTAATGTAATAGTCACATCACACCAAGCATTTCTCACGAAGGAAGCGCTCGCAAGCATTGCAAAGACTACCGTTGATAATCTTTCCCGCTTCTTTGATAACCAACCGTTGCAAAACGAAGTAACGTTAAAATAAGATTCAAGGACGCGGTTTTTCGCGCTTTTTGTAAAAAGCGCGGCAAAAACTTCACACGAATTTATTATTTTGACGGACACATTGAGAAAATACTATTCATAGGTCAAATATTGTTGGTGTGTTCTAATGTAGAAAGTCGTCGGACTCTGCGCACCGACGACTTTCATTTTTTATAAAAAACGGGGGCGACAACTCGCCCCCAAAAAAGATTATTCTATTGGTTTTTCCGTCGCTTTTTCAGCATCCTTTTCCGCAAAATAAGCCTCTGTACGTGCCTTTGCCACGGCGACTCGCTCATTCAGTCCGTCCTCGTAAATATCATCATACTTGAAATTACGAATATTCAATTCCGATTTTGCGGCTCCGTCGCCGTCGTGTATTCTTAAAGTCAAATCAATCCAATAAAAGCTTACGCCTGCCGTATCCAATCTTTGCTTGACATCAAGCATTATTTCCGAGGCGTTTTCTATATCCGCTTTATCGGTGTTGATATAAAGAACAATTCTCCCGTTTCTCCTTCCAAGCTCGTCAATATCGTACTCCGCACCGTTGACAAGCTCGTCGCGCCTTATCGCATTTTCGGGAAATTCCTCCCCGACCTCACCGTCAAAATCAAGATCTCCATAGGCGATATGACAGTCGTAGGGAAAATCCTCACTCTCAAGCACTGTATCCGCTTTTGCCTTATATTCGGAGAAAAGTCGGTTTGAAACGTTTCCGTGCTCATTCACGCGGTACTCATAGTCGTCTCGCTGAATTTTCCCGAACGCGTTAAGGTATACGGTAAAATCACCGTCAATATACTGCTCGGAGCTTACGTAGGCGTGGTAACAGCTGTCCTTGAAGCTATAACTGACGTCCTCTACCTCATAGCCCTTTGCAGGATAATTTTCTGCGACGTAATCCTTTGCCACCTCTTTTGAGACAAGCCTTGAGATAGGATTGCCGGAAATCGCATTTGCAATTATACACGCAAGCGCAAGCAATACCGTAAGTACAACCGAAATCACTATAATAACTACCGTTTTTTTCATAATCTTATCTCCTTTCCCCTCTGTGGCAAGCTCATTATACCATAATTTTTACTGCACTGTCAAGCAAGCGTCCACAAAACCGTCATATATTACAAAGCACTTGTATTCGCTCTGCGCGAGTCTTATTTAAGGAAAAATCTCAAAAGTCTTGCATAGGTCTTACTGTTATACGGCTGGTATCTCATAGGCAGATCCATGAACGTTTTCTTATCAACTATGCTCTTAATATGCGAAAATGTATCAAAGCCCACCTTGCCGTGGTACGCGCCCATTCCGCTCTCTCCAACTCCGCCAAAGCCCATTTCGCTCGTTGCAAGATGAATTACGCAATCGTTGACGCATCCACCGCCGTAACGGCAACGGCTCGTCACCTTACGAACATTTTTCTTGCTTTCGGAAAATATGTACAGCGCGAGCGGCTTCTGCTTTTTTTCAAGAGCAAAAATCACCTCGTCTATATCCTCATACGTCAAAATCGGCAATATAGGACCGAATATTTCGTCCTGCATGACGGCATCACTCCAAGTCACACCGTCCATTACAGTTGGCTGTATCTGCAAGCGGTCTCTGTCAGACTTGCCGCCGAAAGCCACCTTGTCGGCACCAATATACGAGCAAAGTCTATCAAAATGCTTTTCGTTTACTATACGGCCGTAATTTTCGTTCTTAAGGAAATTATCGCCATACTGCGCCTTTATCTGAGTGATTATTTCCGAAAGCAGCTTATCCTTGACGGAACTGTGGCAAAGCACGTAATCGGGAGCAACGCAGGTCTGTCCGCAGTTAAGATATTTTCCAAAAACTATTCTCTTTGCCGCAAGAGAGATTTTTGCGCTTTCGTCAACTATGCATGGACTTTTTCCGCCAAGCTCAAGCACCGCGGGAGTAAGATGCTCAGCGGTATGACGAAGCACCTCTTTTCCAACACTCTGGCTGCCAGTGAAGAACACGAAATCGAACTTCTGGTCCAATAGCGCCGAGTTTTCCCGTCTGCCTCCCGTGACGACGGCGACGTATTCGTGGGGAAACCACTCCCCTATTATGCAAGCGAGCAGCTCACTCGTAGCGGGAGAATAGGCGCTTGGCTTGACTATCGCCGTGTTTCCCGCGGCAAGCGCGTTCGAAAGAGGACCTACGGTCAGCAAAAAGGGATAATTCCACGGGCTCATTATAAGAACGTTTCCGTAGGGGCAGGGCTTTTGATAGCTTTTTGCCGCAAACTGCGCAAGAGGCGTGCGCACGCGGCGATCCTTTGAAAAACGACGGCAGTGCTTTATCATGTAGCTGATCTCACTTATCGCCATTCCCACCTCGCACATGTATCCCTCAAAATCGCTCTTGCCGAGATCAAGCCGAAGCGCCTCGGCAATATCCTTCTCGTGAAGCTTTACAGCCTCGCGAAGCCTTTTTAGCATATTTATGCGAAAGTCAACCGAAAGAGTCGCTCCGCTCGCGAAAAAGGCGCGTTGACTCTCCACGAGAGACTCAATTTTATTATCAGCCATAGCATGACTCCATTTCTTTTCGTTTTACGATGAAATTATAACACACGCGTCACACCTTGTCAAGTGCAACGAAAAAGGCAACCCCACCGCAATGCTGAAAAGCTGTGCAGTAAAATTGCCTTAACGTCTTTATTTTGCTTTATTTCGCTTTATTTCGCTTTATTTATCTTTCCTCAAGCGGGATATACTCCATGGGAGCCGCTATGCACTTATAGCCGGGACGGATGATCTTCTTTGCCGTCTGCGTCTCCTCAATTCTGTGTGCGCACCAGCCCGACACGCGAGCGATAGCAAACAAGGGAGTATACATTTCAGGAGGAATATCAAGCATACGGTAAACAAGTCCCGAATAAAGGTCTACGTTTGCGCACATGGGCTTGTTAGTTCCCTTGAATTCGTTAAACAACTCCGGAGTAATGCGCTCTATCGCCTCAAGAAGCTTGAAGTCGTCGCCGTAGCCCTTCTTGATTGCCAGCTCGCGGGCATACTTCTTGAGCATAATAGCTCTGGGGTCTGACTTTGTATAAACCGCGTGTCCCATTCCGTATATCTTTCCAAGACCGTCGCCGATCTCTCTGTGGAGAATACCCGAGAGAATTGACTTTATTTCCTCGTCGTCGTTAACGTCCTTAACCATGGGGCGTATACAGTCAAACATCTGCTGAACCTTTATGTTAGCACCACCGTGAAGCGGGCCCTTAAGAGAGCCGATACCTGCGGCGATCGCCGAATAGGTATCCGTTCCTGAGGAGGATAGCACGCGGCACGCAAATGTCGAGTTGTTTCCGCCGCCGTGCTCTGCCTGAATTACCATACAAAGGTCAAGAAGTCTTGCCTCTTCCTCGGTAAACGTCTTGGTAGAGCGAGAAATTCTCAAAAAGTTCTCCGCACTCGTAAGTCCTGACTTGGGGGTATGTATATTAAGACTCTTTCCGTGGAAATACGTACGGTAAACTCTGTACGAGTTCGCCGCGATAACAGGAAGTCTGGCTATTATTTCGATGCTCTGTCGGAGCATATTCTCAAGGCTGGTGTCATCGGGATTATCGTCGTAGGAATAAAGAGCGAGGACAGACATCGCCATTTTATTCATTATAGAAGGCGAGGGCGCCTTCATGATTATATTCTCGGTAAAGCCTGCGGGAAGGCGTCTTTTTTCGTCCAAAAGCGCGCAAAAATCATCGAGCTGGCTCTTAGTCGGCAGCTTGCCGAACAATAAAAGATAAATGCACTCCTCAAATCCAAATCTGTTTTCAGAGGTAAATCCCTCTATAAGCGAGGTCATATTCAGACCTCTGTACTCCAGCTTTCCCTCATCAGCAATCTTCTCACTCTCATAAACCACGTAGCCGTGCGCATTACCTACATTCGTAACACCCGCAAGCACTCCCGTTCCGTCCATTTCACGGAGTCCGCGCTTAACCTTGTAGCTTTCAAATTTCTCAGCGGGTATTTTATTTGCATTTTTCGCTTCTTCAACCAAACGCGAAAAAATCTCTTCAGTATTGTAATTTTTGTCCATACATTCCATAGCGTACACCTCTTAATCTAAATATCCGTCTTTTACCATTATATCATAGAACTCACTTTTTTGCAAGTATGTATTCAAAAAAATTCATTTTTTGCATTTTTCCTCAAACCGTACTACTTGTTTTTATCCTCAAGTAAACTTTAACATAGGACTCAAGGAGGAATTGTTTTATGGAATACACACCCACCGTCAACAGATATACCGACACTCTCCCGCTTCCCCAAAGCTCATTGCTTTGCTCCGTAGATATTCCCTTTGCGGAGGGGGCAAAAAAATTCAACAATTTTTATAAAAAAATAAGTGAGCGATGTATAAAATACTGCAAGCGAAAGCTTGTTGCACATCTTTCGAATCTTGACGGCGCTCATACGTATTCTTACAGACTGTCCTGCAAAATTTGCAAAACGGACGGTGGATACGCCGTAACGCTCACCGTTTGCCTCTCCGACAGAAGCGCGTATCGCTCGCTTGCAAGGCACAGCGAAACGCATCTGTGGAATCCGAAGCTCTCCGTCATCAGGCTTCAAAAAGGGACGGGAGCGCGCCCGTCCGCCACTCGAAAATAGAATATAGTTGCCGAGAGCGGCATATATTTTTATTATCGAAAAAGGCTTGGAGGATAGATAAAATGGCAGAGCAAAAAGGTCGCACGAGGCGAGTGGGGCTGACGGACAGCGAGGTACTCAAGTCGCGCGAGACACACGGCGCGAACGTCCTAAAAACGAGAAAAAAGAAAAGCTTCGCCAGACGTTTTTTTGAAAACCTCGGCGACCCCGTAATACGCATACTGCTCGTTGCATTGTGCGTAAATCTTTTTTTCGTATTCAAAGGCGGAGATATTGCCGAAACGGTCGGTATCGCTATCTCCGTATTTTTGGCAGCGTTTATCTCGGCGCTTTCGGAGCACGGCGGTGAAAACGCCTTCCGCCGTCTTTCAAACGAATGTCAAAATCAAAAATACCGCGCCGTGCGAAACGGTGCTCTGACTCCCGTTCCCATCGAGGAATTGGTGGTTGGCGACATAGTACTTATAGAGGCGGGAGAGAAAGCGCCTGCCGACGGCTACGTAATCAGCGGAAAAATATCCGTAGACCAATCCGCGATAACGGGAGAAAGCCGAGAAACGACAAAAGAACCAACGCAAAAGAGAGAGCCGTCGCCGTCCTCGCGAGGAACGCTTTTGCGAGGCTGTACGGTGCTTTCGGGTGAGGCGGAAATGGAGGTTTTTGCGGTTGGTGACGAAAGCTTCCTTGGAAAAATCTCAATCGAGGTACAAACGGACACACGCGAAAGCCCTCTCAAAATAAGACTCGCAAGGCTTGCAAAGCAGATAAGCCGACTCGGCTATCTTGCTGCAGCACTGGTCGCGCTCGCCTTTCTTTTCAACTGCTTTGTAATAGACAGCGGCTTTGCTTGGGAGCTCGTTCGCTCAAAGCTTACGGACGTTACCTATCTTCTCCAAAAGCTTTTACACGCATTTATGCTCGGACTCACAGTGGTCGTAGTTGCCGTTCCAGATGGATATACCTTTTATAACTGATTAGCGGTGCCGGTTGGGGCTTTTAAAAAGCTCCAAAGTCGTGGAGGCACCGTCTAACACAAGCTTAGGCGTCTCAAATATATTTTTCAAGGAGGCTGTTATATGCCCAAAAAGTTCAAATTCAAAATCACACGACCGCGAAAGGTGCGTTATCGGTACACTCCTTTCCAACAAACTTTGGAATCAAATGACCTCGACACCTACGTAACCTACGGAATGCAAGTAAAAACCGTAGAGGAAGAGGTATAATGCTTCCGTCGTCACCTGTAAATTTGATGAAGTCATACTTGCCTATTTTGAATACTTCCTCGTTGATTTTTTTGATTTTTTCCATTTTTTTCTTTTTCCTCTCTTTCTTTTTCTTGACTTTGTTAAAAAATTGTGTTACAATAGAGAGTGAGACACATTTTTAGGGATTTCTCCGCCCTCTGTGTTTCACCCTGTAAACATTATATTCCTATTTTAGGAAAAAGTCAACACAAAAACGTCTTATTTTAGGAATTTTGTAGGTTTGCACTATTCTTCAATGCTTATTTTAGGAAATTTGTCTAAAACAAAAAACCGCCCGTAGGCGGTTAGGAGGTTTATATGGACATTTGGGATATAATAGGGGTCTGCATCACAGGTTTATGTACTATTTTTTCCACTGTATTCACCCTATACAAAAACGGAAAAACACAAAAAAAGCAACAAGAACACGAACGGGCTCTGATAGAGCTTCAAGAAAAACTCAAAAAAGACGTCACCTATGAAATACACAGCGTTACCGTCATATCCTCTTTCCTTAGCAAAGCAAAAATATTTCTCGGAGATCCCGATTGCCAAGAAGCTTATAATGATTTTTCTAATTTTTCTGCAGAAGTCCTTATGTATCTTCCCGATACTCATATTGATTATGCAAAAGAATTGACCAATAGAATCGATAATATCCACAAAATTCAAATAGGCTATGACGACGGTAGCTTTGAACGCAGACGACGCGAAATAGAGTCTGCTTTTAAATTCCATAGTGAAATAAGCGAAAAATTTAGAGAATTTGGTCTAAAAAAACCAAACTAATGAGCAATGCACCAAACAAAAACATTATCAGTGCAGCAACGCTTACAAGCAAAAACGCCTTAACGTTAAGCGGAGATAAATCTCCGTTAACTCCCAGCATCAATAGCATCGCACCATACGCAAGCAGTGTTGTCGCGACAACAAATATTATTGAAATACCAATACTTAATTTCATTCCTTCTCCCCCGAATTTTTATATGTTTATTTTTTAGGAAGTACCGACCGTGCAAAAATTCTTTTTTGAAAACATTTATTGGATAATACCGACAGCTATCTCTACTATTTTTTCTTCACTCGCTTTTGTTTTATCTACCGTCAGCTTAGTACATACGCACAAAATGCAAGCCGAAAGTATGCGTTTTCAGCTATCGACAAAAAGATTTGAAGTGTATAATAGCTTACAAAAACTTTATAATGAGATTTTCAACACAAAAAGCATTACTGTTTCTACCGTTGATTCTTTTAAAAAATTAAGTGATGAAGCTTCATTGATATTTGGCGAAGACGTTATTCAATGCTGCAACCGCACGTTAAAGCTTCTTGACTGTCACATGCATCGCAATTTTGAATCTAACAAATCTGAATACGTGATAATAGAAAGTATTCAAAGAGATTTGAGCCTTGACTATTCCAACGCCTGCTTACACTTAATAAAACAAGAATATGATAAAATAACAACGCTAATGCCACAGTATCTTGAGTTCTCCAAATATAAGCAACGACGTATAAAAACAAATCGCGCCCAATGACACAAGCGCCACCATTCCCATCATTGTAATGATCACAATAGACATTATACGCCCAACGTCGTAAAAAAAATCGTCTTTGATAAGTGTTATCAATCCTATAACGCTTGTCGCAAGACCCACGATAGCTATACTCAAAAAATAAATATTTAACGCTACCATTCCCTCTCCCCCTCTCATAAGTATATTTTTATTATATTCCTATTTTAGGAATTTGTCAACACTTTTTTATTGGAGTTAATTTATGAATAAAGAACTAATTTTAGAAAGAATACAAATACTTTGCGATAAACAAAACATATCTCTTAATATCGCATTTAAAGAAAGTGGCGTTGGAAAAAATTTTAAAAGCAATTTTAAAACCTCAAATCCTTCTATAGGTAAATTGACGATGCTCGCCAACTATTTCAACGTTCCCGTAGATTACCTTCTCGGCAAAACGGACGAAATAAAAAAAGAGCCCGACATAAAGCCGAGCAAATTACTAAAAAACTCTCTTTCCGCTCAAGAGTGGAATTTGCTAAACGCCTACCGTGCTCAGCCCGAGCTCCAGCTCGCCGTCAACCGTCTCCTTGGCATTGAACAAAGCGATACGGTTTACGTATACACAGCGGCGAGATCAGATGACAACCGCAGCGATACAATCACTCGTATAAGCAAGCAAGAGTTAGAAAAGCTTGAAAACGCTCCGGAAACCGACGAAGATCTTATGTAAGTTTTTATTCATATTCGGGCAGATAAAAGTTTAGGAGAATAAATGAAAACCAAACGAATCGATAACGGTATAAAACGGGCCGCGCTGTACGCCCGCGTATCTACCGAGGAACAAGCCATGCACGGCGTTTCTTTGGACGCGCAAAAGGAGCGGCTAATACAGTACGCCACTGAGAACGGCTTAAGCATTGTGGACGTATACGTTGACGAGGGTATCTCCGCCCGCAAGCGATATACTCGCCGTGCGGCGTTTATGAGAATGCTTGAAGACGTAAAGGCAAAGAAAATAGACGTCGTACTGTTTATCAAGCTTGATAGATGGTTCAGAAACATTGCTGATTACTATGAGGTACAAGCTATCCTTGACAAATACAGAGTACAGTGGATAGCCACCGAGGAGGATTACGATACAACGACAGCGAACGGTAGGCTTGCCCTTAACATCAAGCTGGCAATCGCCCAGGATGAATCCGACCGCACCTCTGAAAGAATAAAATTTGTATTTCAGAACATGGTCAAGGAAGGGCGCGTTATTTCCGGTAGCACTACGTTGGGATATAGAATCGAAAATAAGCGCGTGGTAATAAACGAGTCTGATGCAGAGATAGTTCGGAGCATGTTTGATAAGTATATAGATTGTAGATCCATGAAAGCTACGTCCCGGTATATCCTCGAAAAGCACAAACGAAATATTGACGTTAAATCCATGAAGCGTATGCTTTCAAATACGTGGTATATCGGAGAAGCTTACGGCATTAAGGATTGGTGCCCGAAAATTATAGACAAAAATGTGTTTGACCTCGCAAACCAGATAATCGACGTTCGGTCCGCTCGATATGATGGGACTCGGTCAGACAGAGTATATCTTTTCACAGGCTTAGTTTTCTGTGGGTGCTGCGGGAGAAGAATGACAACGTATGCTTGCACTAATTCCAAACCAAACGGTGAAAAACATACGTACATATATTACCGCTGTCCGGCACACACAATGAGAACGTGCGATATGTCAAAGCAAATCAATCAGGATACTTTAGAGGAATGGATCTGTGAGAATTTAAAGACTATCGTTGAGGAATATAATATCTCGTTAAAGTCCAAACAAAAGCGCGGTATTAAAAAAAGCATCGACGTGCCGAAAATCATTGCAAAAATAGAGAAGCTTAAGGATCTATACTTAAACGATCTGCTCACTCGCGAGATGTACGAGAGAGACTATACGGCCCTCTCTTCGCTTCTTAAAGAAGCAGAGCTCGACGAAAGAGTAGAAGAACAAAAGCCAATAGATACAAGTTTCCTCAAGGGATTTCGTGAAACGTATATAACGCTTGATGCCGAAGCTAAAAAAGCGTTCTGGTCAAGAGTCATTAAAAAAATAGTAGTCACCGAAACAGGTGACTTAATAGCATCGCTCAATCAGTTATAATGGATAGTTCCCGAGGGCTTACCAATGATGATAGCCGTAGTTTTATCCTCGAACATAAAGCGAATGGTACGCGATAACGTTCTCGTCCGCAAGCCCGTTGGCATCGAAGCCGCGGGGAGTATGAATCTTCTCTTTACTGACAAAACGGGAACGCTTACGGAGGGACAAATGCGGCTTGACAGTATAATAATATCCGATGCGTCCTCGGTAAGCACACCCGCGGCTCTTTTTTCGCGCTCGCAGGCACTCGGCGCGCTCTACGCAAGCTCCTGCCGCTACAACACAATGTCGGCTGTGGCACACTCGCAGATTGTGGGCGGAAATGCCACCGACAGAGCGCTTCTTGCCTCGGTGCTTTCCATACGCGAGAGCGAGCGGCTGACGCTTGGGACAAAGCTCCCATTTGACAGCAATATCAAAATGTCGGCGGCAGAGATAAGAAGTCGCACGGAGCGCTACGTGCTGATAAAGGGAGCCCCCGAAAGACTTTTGCCGCACGTTGTAAATTGCGTGCTTCCCAACGGAACGCTTTCTGACTTTTCTCCGCTCCGCAAAGCATTCGAGCAGCGTCTTCAAACGCTCGCAGCTGACGGAAAACGCGTTCTACTGATTGCAAAATCCGACAAAATTCCAAGTGCGGCAGGCATTGGTGCGCTTACGCTCGTCTGTGCAGTATCGCTGGCAGACCCCTTGCGCTCGCAAGCGCGCCGCTCGGTCGCAGAGCTTCATACGGCGGGAATAGGAGTGGTTATGATTACGGGAGACGGCAAGGGAACGGCAACGGCTATCGCGCGCGAATCGGGCATAATACACGGAGAAAGAAGGCTCGTGCTTGAGGGCGCAGACCTCTGCTACATGAGCGACGGCGAAATAGCTGAAATTTTACCTCGCCTTGCGGTTATCGCGCGCGCTATGCCGACCGACAAAAGTCGCCTTGTGCGCATAGCGCAAGGGCTTGATATGGTCGTTGGAATGACGGGAGACGGAATAAACGACGCGCCCGCATTAAAGGCGGCTGACATAGGCTTTTCCATGGGTAGCGGAAACGATGTGGCGCGCGATGCGGGAGACATAATAATACTCGACAACGACCTTGCCTCGATAGCCAAGGCAGTTCTCTACGGCAGAAACATTTTTAAGAGCATAAGAAAATTCATAACACTTCAGCTTACGATGAATTTTTGCGCCGTAGGTGTTTCCATGATAGGTCCGTTTATCGGCATAGAAGCACCCGTCACTGTCGTTCAAATGCTTTGGATTAACATAATTATGGACACTCTCGGCGGTCTTGCATTCGCCGGTGAGGCAGCGTCTCCTCTTTGCATGAAGGAGCCCCCCAAGCGCCGCGACGAGCCTATTCTCAACGGATATATGATAAATCAGATAGTGATACTCGGCGGATTTACCATCGCTATGTGTATTTTCTTTTTGATATCGCCCGACGTCTGCCTTCATTTCAGATATTCAAGCGACAATCTCATACTGCTAACCGCATTTTTTGCTCTGTTTATATTTACGTCTGTTTTCAACTGCTTTAACTGCCGCTCTGACAGACTGAAAATGCTTTCGGGGCTTTCAAAAAATCCTGCATTTATAGCAATTATGTTACTTATTCTCACCGTCCAGATTGCTTTCATATATCTCGGTGGCACGGTTTTGCGCACCTCTCCCTTGACTTTCAAGGAGCTATTGACAGTATTTTTAATGTCACTAACCGTATTTCCCGTTGACTTTTTACGCAGACTTATATGGAGACTTTCAGGAAAAAAGCAAGGATTTTGATATATGCGAACGTGTAAAATGAATTGAAAGTAAATAATTTAATAAATAGTGTTACAAATCCCTCCGTACTGTTGACAAATACCCTCAAAGAATATATAATATTTGTGGTTGGTATGGCTAAATTTCAAAAGTACGGAGGTAAAGCATGAAAAAGCAAAATGCTTTAAGAATTGTATTTACGGCGCTCTTGTGCCTGTTAATAGCTTTGGGTATATGTTCTTGTACCACCACTCCCGAAGAAGGAGAACAAACGGAAGCTAAATATTTTAAGGTTACGTTTAATTCCGCATACGGAAGCGACGTGCCCGATCAAAGAATCCTTGAAAATGAAAAAGTAATACGCCCCGAGGATCCCGTCCGCAACGGATACGTTTTTAAATCATGGCAATACAATGGCAAGGCTTGGAGCTTTTCGCACGACAAGGTAACAGAGGATATAACTCTAATTGCAACCTGGGAAGCGGCGGATGCCGTATACGTTATAGAAAACGGATACGTCACAGGCTGCAAGCAATACTTTGAAACGATGGTCGTTCCGTCTACAAACAACGGCATCGATATCGTAGGCATCGGTGACGGCGCCTTCACTGACGTTGACAAAGGAACGGTAACAAAAATAGTCCTTCCCGAAAGTGTCACTGCAATCGGCAACAACGCCTTCAAGGACTGCTCCGATATTGACATTGAAGTAAAGGGCGCGCTGACACTTGTGGGTGAGAGCGCATTTGAAAATTGCAACGGACTTACCGACGTCAAATTCGGAAATGAGCTTGATAACATTCCATTTAACGCATTCAAGGGTTGCTCGTCGCTGAAATCCATAATCCTTCCCGCTTCTCTTACGCTTATAAGCGAAAACGCATTTGAGGATTGCTCGTCCATAGCGTATATGGTAATGCATTCGAGCACCGCAACAGTTGAAAACAACGCCTTCGGTGGCTGTGACGCTTTGAAGGTGCTGTATTACCACGGTACAGCAGATCAGCTCGCGCAGACGAGCATCGCATCGTCAAACTCTGCCATAGAAAAAGCGACTCGCTTCTTCTATTCCAAGGACAAGCCCACCGAGTCGGGTAGCTTCTGGCACTACGACGAGGACGGCAAAATAAAGCTTTGGACGTAAAGCGTTTGTTTGGAGGTTTATCTTGAGTAAAAAGAACTGTAATAATTCATGTAACAAAAAGACCTCGATAGGCGGTCAGGCGCTTATTGAGGGAATAATGATGCGAGGCCCTAAGGTTACCGCAATGGCGGTAAGAAATCCCGAAGGCGAGCTCGTGCTTGAAAAATGGGAAACAAGCGCTCCCAAGCGCGCAAAGTTATTTAAGCTTCCCTTCATCCGCGGTATTTTCAATTTTATCGATTCAATGACTATGGGCTACAAATCCCTTATGCGCTCAGCGGAGATCGCGGGGCTTGAGGACGAAGAACCCAAAAAGGCAAAGAAAAAGACAGAGACTGACAATGCCGAGCAGCCGCTCACCGAGAGTGAGTCGAAAGAGGTTGGTGCAACAGATGAGACCGAGGTCAAGTGCGACACGCCTGCTGACACAGCTACAGAAAATAAAAAAAGCAAAAAAGAAAAGAAGGAAAAATCTGACTCCGCTCTTATGACGGGCGTTATGCTTATAGCAACGGTGCTTGGCGTAGCTCTTGCCGTGTTACTGTTTATCATGCTCCCCACCTTCCTTTACAATCTTCTTTCAAAGCCGCTTCCATTCCTCGCTCCCGAAAACGAGCTTCTTCATTCACTCATTAAGTCGGTATTTGAGGGAGTGCTTCGCATAATAGTGCTCGTCGTATATATGCTTGCCGTCCGCCTTATGAAGGATATAAGACGCACGTTTATGTACCACGGCGCGGAGCACAAAACCATCTTTTGCTATGAAAACGGACTTGAGCTGACGGTTGAAAACGTTCGCGCGCAACGCCGCTTCCACCCCAGATGCGGAACGTCCTTCCTTATACTCATGCTGCTTGTGGGCATAATCATATCGTTCTTTATAGATCCCTTGTGCATAGCTGTTTTCGGGCAAATACCTCACACCGCAATTCGTACGCTCATCAAAATTGCCCTTCTTCCCTTAACTATGGGAGTTGGCTACGAGCTTATAAAGCTCGCGGGCAGGCATAACAACCTCTTTACGAGAATTATTTCCGCGCCCGGAATGTGGCTTCAGAGGATAACCGTTCTTGAGCCCGACGACGACATGATTGAATGCGCTATAACCGCCTTCAAGGAAGTAATCCCCGAGGACGAGAGCGATAAATACTAAAAAAAAGCTTGACTGACATATGGCAGTCAAGCTTTTTTATTAGTTCGCTTTTGCGTTCATTTTAAGGTACTCGTTAATAAACTCGTCTATCTCTCCGTCCATGACTGCGGAAATGTTTCCGTCCTCATGTCCCGTTCTCGTGTCCTTCGCCAATGTATAGGGCATAAATACGTAGGAGCATATCTGTGAGCCCCACTCAATATTCGTCTTGTTACCCTGAATATCCTCAATTGTGTCAAGTCTTTCGCGAAGCTTTATTTCCATAAGCTTTGCCTTGAGCATCTTCATCGCGGTTTCCTTGTTCTGAAGCTGTGAGCGCTCGGTTTGACAGCCTACGACGATACCCGTAGGCTTGTGCAGAATACGGATTGCAGAGTCGGTTTTGTTAATGTGCTGACCACCCGCGCCGCTCGAACGGTGCGCAGTGACTTCTATATCCTCGTCGCGTATCTCTACCTTGTCAATATTGTCAAACTCGGGCATAACCTCGATAGATGCAAACGAGGTCTGTCTGCGTCCTGCCGCGTCAAACGGAGACACACGTACAAGTCTATGAACTCCGTTCTCAGCCTTAAGATATCCGTATGCGTTGAGTCCCTCAACCATAATGGTCGCACTCTTTATACCCGCCGCGTCACCGTCAAGCCAATCTATGAGCTTGTACTTATAGTTATGGCGTTCTGCCCAACGCGTTATCATACGGTAAAGCATCTGCGCCCAGTCCTGCGCCTCCGTTCCGCCCGCGCCGGGGTGGAAGGAAACTATCGCGTTATTCTTGTCGTACTCACCCGAAAGAAGTATCTCTATTCTCTTGTTCTCCGCCGTTTTTGAAATCTCGGCAAGCTCGCTCTGAACCTCCTCAACGTAGGCCTCGTCGTTCTCCTCAAGCGCCATCTCGGCAAGGGTAATAGCGTCCTCAAGGCGTCCCTTTAGCTCCTCGTATGACTCAATGGTATCCTTGGTCTGCTTAACCTTTTGAAGCACCTTAGAGGAATTTTCCTGATTAGACCAGAAATCGGGATCAAGCGTCTGCTCGTCAAGCTCAGAGGCAAGCTTCTTTAGCTCGTCTATTCTCAATGCGGAGCCAAGATCGTCTATATCCGCTCTCATAGCTATTAACTTATACTTTGCGTCTTCAAGTGCAATTATCATTTTGCTCTCCTATAATACTTTTAGCCATAATATACTATTTTAGATTATACCACAAATTATCCCCAAAATCAATAGTAAATTTCACAAAATACAAATAGCCGTTTGGGACCTGCCTTATCACGTTTTTGACATATCACGTCAAATCAGTTGACATTTTTTTCAAATGTGATATAATGAAGATATACAATACTTTTTAATGGGAGAAATACAATGAAAAACAGAAAAAGATCCCTTATCACCGTCGTTCTTTGCATTACTCTGCTCGGCTCGCTGTTTCTTACTAGCTGTGAAGTCTTGGACATTGCTGATTCCGCAGGGGATTTCCTTGGCAGCCTTGAAAACCGCTTTGAATTTATTATCGATGCCATCGGGGACATAGGCAGTAATAACCCCAAAGATTACGACGATTATGACGAATACGACAATTTTTACGGCTACTCCACCGATACCGTATCCCCGGATTTTTATTATCCCGATGAATATACGGACGTCAAGGATCCAATGCCCGATTTTCCCTATGAAACTGAAGAATACGAAGAACAAATAGTTGACATAGGCTCAAGCCACGGACTTGAATACACCCTCAATAATGATGCATGCTCCTACTCGCTTACAGGCATAGGAACCTGCACCGATACGCACGTCATAATTTCAAGCCATTGCAATGGACTGCCTGTAACGGCTATTGCGGACAGTGCTTTAAGCAATTGTTTGTTAATATACGGAGTAACTATTCCCGATACCGTAACAAGCATCGGCAGATACGCGTTTATACACTGCGATAACCTCGAGAGCATAGAAATTCCTGACAGTGTAACAAGTATCGAAGACAAATGCTTTGAGTTTTGTTACAGTCTCACAAGCGCTACTATCGGAAACGGAGTGACCTGCATACCGTATCAGATGTTCTACGACTGCAACAATCTTGAAAGTATTACTATTCCTACATCTGTTGACACAATAGAGCGCAATGCTTTCTACAATTGCACGAGTCTCAGTAACGTATATTACAACGGCTCATCAACAGATTGGAATAATATCACGATAAAATCTTCGGAAGACTTAAATATACTAAACTCGTGTGTCAGATTTCGCAATTGGGAAACAATATATTAATATATTAGCTCAAGCCTTTAAATTTTTAACATCAAGTAAAGCTTATATTTCGCTCCCTAACTAAAAAACAAAAATGGATTGCACAAACGGTGATGTTCTTAGCGGAGAATTCGAAAACGCCGTTAAGTGCGAGCATCGCATTTGACTGGTCGAATGCAAATGGCTAAGCACAAGTCCATATACAAACAGAAAGAGATAACAAAACGGTTTG
>SVQL01000018.1 GCA_015065365.1 Oscillospiraceae bacterium
GAGGAAAGGGATACCAATAACTCAATAGTGGTTTTAGATGAATAAATTCTTCCGGGAGCTGTCTTACTTTAGTAGGGCAGCTCCTTTTCATTTGTCTAAAGTGATAAAAGTTTGATGTGTGTTTTTGTGCAAAGACACAACACAAAAATGAGGTAGTTCCCAAAATGGTGTATTCTGTTCCTTGTCGGGGATTCAAAAAAACATGTATTTATGATAGAATTATACCGTGGAGTATAGTCACTTATCGCAAAATGACAAAATATCCCAATAAATATTGAAAAAAATTAACTGCAACGTGCAGAATTTAATGAAAGGGAGGAAAACAGATGAAAAATGTTTTCGTAAGGCTTACGTGTTTGCTTCTCGTTCTCATTATGGCAATGAGCTTTATATCGTGCACATTTGAGGAAGAGCAAGAAACGGAAGCCGAAACAGTGGGTACCGTTAATGGCGGCCCTGTTTCGAAGGTGCCTCAGGATATCAATTTTGACGGCGCAGAAGTCAACTTTATTATGCCTAACGTGTGCAAGGGTGAGTTCGTAATAGAGGACCCCACGGCAGAGCTTGATAAGGCTATAGTTGACAGAACGCTTCAGGTAGAGGAGCGGCTCGGCGTTAAAATTAATTACATAGTCCGTGAGGAGGCAGAATCGGGAGCGTATCAGAACGTGATACGCAATATGATAATGGGAGGCGACTCCGGTGTGGATATAGTGGCAGGTAACGCATACTATACCGCAACGCTTGCTTCGGAGGGCTTGTTCTACGATCTCAACACGGTCAACGAGAAGAACTATATTTCTTCTGATCTCGTATGGTACAACCAATCGTTCGTAAAGAACACGGCGTACAAAAACAAGCTGTATTTTGCGGTTGGCGACGTAACTCTCGGAGCTACCGACCGTGCGCCCGTTATCTTCTTTAACGAGGACGCGCTGGAAACGTGGAAGATTACAGACGACATTTACGCCAAGGCTATCAACGGCGAGTGGACGATAGAGTATATGAAGACTCTCATCAAGGACGTTCACGAGGAGCTCGATGACGTTGAGGGAAAGACTAAGGGAGACTTCTACGGCTTGTTCTTCAACGGCGGTTCGATGTGTATTGACGCAATGATTACGGCTGTGGGTATCGATATTACCAAGTTTAATAATGACGGAAGTATTTCGATGGCTTGGGCGGACGGTACGGCGGCGGACGGCTTTGAGGCTATATATAATTTGATGTACAATACCAGCGGCGTATTTCTTGGAACCACAACCGGTGGTACTTATTACGGCGAGGGTGACGTAACGGGATATTATTCCGAGCAGGCGTTCTACGAAAAGAGATCGCTGTTCAGCTACGGAATGTTGAACGCGGCTAAGGTGTTTGCTCTTGATCCCACGCTTCACTACGGAATACTTCCTCTCCCGAAGCTCAGCGAGGATCAGGAATACAGAACTACTCCTCAGGACGGCTTTACGGTAATCGCGCTTCCCAACAACATGGGCAACAGACTTGAGCTTACGACGGCAACGCTTGAAACTCTTTCGGAGTATTCGTACAAGACCATACGCCCCGTATATTATGAGAGATCGTATAAGCTTAGATACGCAAGCTCGGAGAACACTGCGTTACTGTTTGATACAATAATCGAGAGTATTTCATACGATTTCGGAACATTCTATTCGAATGCCATAGGAAATCCCGTACATAAATTGAGAAATAAGCTTTCTGGAGAAGGGGGAACTCCAAGCTCGAGCCTTCAGTCGGTAACGGCGATGTTTACAAAGCCTACCAACAATCTGCTTGGACAGTTGCTTCAGAAGTTTGATGAGCATAATAAATAATATATAATTAAGGAGGAAAACAAAATGAAAGTATTTAAGAAAACTCTTGCGCTTTTCCTTGCGACCCTTATGATCGTATCTGCGTTTTCGCTGTATAGCGTATTCGCGGTTACAAACGGAGACGATGCTGTTCCCGAGAGCAGTACTGAAACGACAAACGTGCCCACACTCTTAGGCGGTACAGCGACGGCAAGCGAGCCTGTTCCTATGAGCAACACCGGAACGGCTACTGCGAACTGGGCGGAAGAAACCAGAAACGGAGTTAAGGCGTTTTACGTTGACGACCTTGACGATTTTAAGGCGTTTCATGATAATGCAGCAACAAATGCCTATTATAAAGGAAAAACAGTTATATTGACAAATGATCTCGATATGGCAGAAGCTAATTGGGCTTGGACACAGGTTGGCTTCTTTGATGGTACGTTTGACGGACAGGAGCATATTATAAGAAATCTAGAAACTACCTCTTCTATGTTTAATCGTACAAATAACGGAACTGCTGATAACAGAAATGAAGTGGAAATAAAGAATATTTCATTTGTCGGTGGTGGAATTGACGCGAGTGCTGCCAATAATATTGCATTTCTTATCTTCCAGCCCGGCTCGTATTGTGACGTTGATTTTAATAACGTACATACAGACGTAACTGTTAAGGGTAAAGTGAACACTGCTGTGTTTATTTCTCGACAGAACAACACGTCGGTAACTGTAAAGATTGAAAACTGTACGAATGACAGTGACGTTACGGGAACATCTGAAAAGACCGGCGGATACGTTGCGTGGCCTACTGCGGGTAACTCTGTTGAAATAATAAACAGCACATTTACCGGCACAATTACTTGCGGATATGCAACTGACGCCACTAAGGGCAACCTCAGCAGAGGCGCAGGCTTTGTAGCTTTTAACCAAGGTACGTTAATTCTTAATGGTTGTACCTTCGGCGGAACGATAAGCAGTGTAGTAGAGAATTCGGAAGGTGCTGTTGTAGGCGGTTTAATCGGTTCTATGGCTGGCGGCTCCGCTACACTTACGAATTGTAAGGTTACGGGAACAATCAACGCAGGAAAGAGAATGCAGTCTAGTTTCTATTATTCCGAAAGCGGTGGCTTTGTCGGCACCATAGAAGGCGGCACGGTATCATTTGAAGGTTGTTCGTTTACGGGCAATGTTAACGGTGGCGGTACTGCAATAGGTGGTATTGTTGGAGAATTGGAGAGTGGATCGGTTGCGATGAACAACTGTTACTTTGGCGGCGAGGTTAATTCTAGCAATACCCAAGTCGGCGGAGCGATAGGGTTGATTACCGGTACTACAAGCGCAACGTTTACAAAGTGTGTATCTGCGGCAAAGGTTGCTACCACCGGTTCTGACAGTTCGGGAGGCTTCGTAGGTCGAAGCAATGTTAATGCAACGGTAAGTCTTACTGACTGCGCATCTTTTGCAGATATGACTGACGGTAAAAAGTACTCGAGTGCATTTCTTGGAAATCTCCAATGTGGTGCAACGTTTACGAGATGCCTTGATGCCGCCAAGGAGAGTACGGTAACAAGTTCGTATGGCGGTCTGTTCTTCACGGTTAACAGTAGTACTAAAAATACAACTATTACTTTAACAGATTGTTATGCGGCAACCAATGCTTGCGGAGCATATATGCAACACTCTGCTGATAAGTCACATACTGTTGTAGGAGGATCTTCTGTTGTATCCATAGCAAATTCCGAAGGCTCAAGTCTCAGCGCAGCTAACTTCAAGGCTGTTTGCCCCGAGCTTGCGGCAAACGGTTGGGTAGCTACTACCGAGACCGTTACCTACGCTGACGGTCTTACCGTTCCCGAGATACTTCCCGCAACCGTTGCTACCATGCTCGGTCGCACCGTTGCAGCTTCTCCCGTTAACGCGGAGCAGTGGCACGTTAAGGACAACGGCGAGACTGTTGACGTTCGTTTCATAGGCTCTATCAAGGAAGACGAGGCGTTCCTTGCAAAGTACGATAACGTCGGTATTCAGATAACCGTCGTTCTCAAGGACACCGAGGATCAGACTCTCATCGACGCGAAGAAGTACAACAGCACCTCGGTATACACCACGGTAAACACCGATGCAAGCGGCGTACCTGCTTTCGTTGCAGAGGACGGCACGTATTTGTTTACTGCTAATATGCGCGGATTTTTGAAGAGCGCTACCTACGAGGTTACGTTTGTAGCATTTGCAACCTACGGCGGCGTTGATATCTTCGACTATGACGGAGCTACCACCGTTACGGTTACAAACGGCGCTATTGCAGAGTAAAGGAGGATTTAAACTATGAAGAAATATATAGCACCCGAATACGTAGTTATTGCTATGTCAAGAGATGAAATAATGGTCGGTATTGACCACGGTAGTTATAACGTTGCTTTCGGCCCCGGCGATGACATTTACAGTCCCAGTATATCAAGCGGCGGAACGGGAAGTCTTCCCATCGGCGGCGGTCTCGGCGGAATCTGAGAGCTCTACTGAATTATTGATTTCTGCCCAATTCTTTTCCCGTAGGCACTGTACCCCCCTAAGCAATGCCGCGGGAGAAGAATAACGGGTTGAAATTGTGGTTGAGAGAACGGAAGGATGCGAAGGGATTTTTTAAAAGCTGAAATTATCTCGGCGCATCCTTCACTCTCAATCACGAGTATACCACTAAACCAAGGAGAAAATCATGACGAACAATGCCGATAAGGGCAGAGAATACAGAATACTTATAACGTCGGACGTTCATCTTACGGAAGAAAAAAAGTGGTACGGTGTACTTAGCGACGACAGAGTTCAGCTTTGGGTAGACAGAATAAAGGAGGAGCACGCCCGACGTCCTATCGATCTTTTGATATTCGCGGGAGACGCTTCTTTGGATCACTATTTGATGCAAGGCTCTTATACGTCAAAGGGAATAAGCAATACCAAGATATTTATGGATAAATACGTGTCCCAGCTGCCACCCGAAATTCCTTATTTCATAGCAGCGGGTAACCACGAGCAGTACAGTAACGAGCAATGGAGAGCCTACACGGGAAACGACCGTCGGGGCGCGGTTGCTCTTGACGAGGACCTATTTATTATACTTGATAGCTTCGGTACGACTCTTGAGCCTGAATTTCACGGCGAGCTTGCCGTATACACTCCCATGGACGTTGATTTTATAAAAGAAAAAATGGCAGAGCATCCCAATCACAGGGTGTGGCTCGTAGCGCATTGGTTCAACGTTGATAACGAGAGCGAGGAATTTAAGAGGCTCGTTAAAGAGGAGTCAAGAATTAAAGGACTCTTTGCCGGTCACATTCATAAATGCTCTGTAATTCACTTGGGTGAAGAATACGGAAACAAGACCGTGGCGCAAACGGGACAGTTTTCGTACAACTACTACACCCCATTTCCAAACGACGATCCCGACGCCGTCAAAAAGTCCTTCTGGGGCTTCCGCGAGCTTATAATAGGCTGCGACGAGGCGTATAGCAATTATATAGTAGCCGAAACGGATATAGCGACTATTGGCGGAGAGCGCGTCAGCCTCGATCGCAGCGTCTATGACGGCATAAGCTATCAATATTAATTTCAAAACAAGAAAGGAAACACAACAATGAAAAAGCTTTTAACAAGAACTTTAGCAATAATTTTGACGTTATTAATGGTACTTCCCATGGCGGCATTTATGACATCTGCCGAGGAAATTCTTCCCTCTGAGGACTTTATGGAGGAGGATGGAGTATTCCATATTGAAAACGCAAGCGATATGCTGGCATTCGCAGGAATGGCAGAGTGGTATCAATGGTATACCGGAAAGACGGTAAGCATTGATGCTAACATCGATATGACCGGTGTTGCTTGGACTATGGTTACTTCTTTCAGAGGTACTCTTGAGGGTAACGGACACTGCATTAAAAATCTTACCGTTGACGGAACCGGACAGGTTTCAATTTTCAAGGAAACAAGTAATGCAACTATAAAGAACATTCGTTTTCTCGGTTGTACCGTTAAGACTCCCAGCGGAACGACAGGCGGTATTGCTGTATTAGCTTCGGGGACGACTCTCTTTGAAAACGTTTATCTCGATACTACCGTTGAAACGTCTCCCCAGGTGCGTCCCGGCGGATTTATTGCGTATACGAACAAAAATGCACACGTAACCTTTAAGAACTGCGTTAGCGCGGCTACTCTTATCGGTTCTCAGCACGGCGCAGGATTCGTTGCACAGCATACAAATGAAGGTGCTTCCGTTGAATTTATTGACTGCGCGTTTATAGGCGACGTTTCTCAGATAGGTAAGCGTTCAACAGGATTTGTTTCTCTTTGTGACGCAGACTCAAAATTCACCCGTTGTATTTCTTTCGGAAAGAACGACTCCAATCTTCAGTCCGGTGACTTGGCAGTTCTCAACAGACAGGGCGGTCAGGGCGAAAACAAGTCAAAGCACGAGTTTTACGACTGCTACGGTATAACCGACGTTAAGGATCAGACCGCAGTTGTTTATGATAATCCTTTGGGAATGGATATCGCTGTTTATTACGACGGCGAGCGTGTTTACTCAAAGGAATGTGCAAATATCGAGTCAACCCTTGCAGATGATAAGATCAATTTCGAGTTTGCATTTAAGTACCTTATCAAGGAAAATACCGTAAACTTCACTAAGGAAGACTTCAAGACCGAATACACCGCGTTCGCTGAGTGGACGGTTACCGATCAGGTAGTAGAGTATTCCGAGGGTAAGACGGTACCGGTAATTATTCCTACCGTGGTTAAGACTCTTATTGACGGAAGCACCGACGTTCCTCCTCCTGCAAACAACGAGACTCCCGACGACGGCGCTGATCAGACTCCCGATAACGGATCGACTCAGACTCCCGATACGGGCAATACCGATACCGAGGCGGCAACCGAGGCAGCAACCGATGCTGCAACCGAGGCTGAAACCGAGGAAGCTAAGCGCGGATGCGGCGGTATTATCGGCGTAAGCGCACTTGCGGTTTTGGCTGTTGCAGGCGCTGCTGTCGTAATTACTCGCAAAAAAGAAGACTGATTTATTCACACAAAGGTAATACGTATCTTTGGTTTGTGTGAAGGAGAAGAAATGAAAAAAAGGATTATATGCTTGATAACATTGCTTACAGTTCTTCTGTTAAGCTTACCAATGCATATATATGCAGATACGGTGAACGTTCAAGAAGTATTTGAAAAGAAAGTATACGTAACGCAAGACGGGTACAGTCTTAATTACAGACTGTATCTCCCCGAGGATTACAGCGAGGATAAGGAATATCCTTTGATCCTGTTTTTCCACGGCGCGGGTGAAAAGGGAAATGAAAACGAGCTGCAGCTAAGATTGGGCGTTGACAAAATGTTCTCATGCTCATCCGGAAAGGTAGAGCAGTGTATCGTTGTTGCTCCCCAATGCCCATTGCTTACTCCCGATACGGCAAAATGGGTTGACGTTCCCAACTGGGTTGACGGCTGTACATATTCTACCGACGCGATCCCCGAATCAAAGCCGATGAAAGCCGTCGTGGAGCTGCTTGGCGTTATAAAAAACGACTATTCAACGGATGAGAGCCGTTGGTACGTTACGGGCTTGTCAATGGGTGGCTTCGCAACGTGGGATATCATAGTTCGTCATCCTGATTTATGGGCGGCTGCAATACCTGTTTGCGGCGGCGCGGATTATCGCAAGGCAGAGCTTATCAAGGATATGCCGATATGGACGTTCCACGGTACCGCCGATCCTACCGTTCCGTACAGAGGAACGGAGACGATGGTAAATGCTCTTAAAGCGGCGGGCTCTACTACCGTCAGATACGATGCAATGCAGAATTACGAACACAATATCTGGGGCGCGGTATATTCACTGCCTACGTTGTACACGTGGCTGTTTTCCAAGGTTAAGGCTGAACCCGTCGTGGACACCGAGCCACTTGATACCGAGCCACAAGTAACCGACACTCAGCCCAATAATACCGACGTTCAAACTGAAGCTGCCGAAGAACGCAGCGGATGTCTTGGCACAGTCGGAATAGGAGCGGTGGCAGTTGTTGCAACCGCAGGCGCGGCTGTTGCAGTCAAGCTCAAAAAAGAAGACTGAGTGACTCTCACTCGGATTTAGTCAATGTCAAGACCGCCGAGTATTCGGCGGTCTTGATGTGGTAAAGGAGTTTTTATTATGAAAAAAAGAAAGACCTGCTTGCGTTTTCTAACGCTTGCGATCGCTCTTGTAATGATTCTCGGTTTCAGTGCTTTAGTCGGCGTATACGCGCAGACTGTTGAGCCGCAGGCGCAGAATACTGTGGCGGAAGAGCCAACCGTTCAGCCTATGGCGCAGACGGCGCAGAATACGGTATCGGAAGAGCCAACCGTTCAGCCTACGGTACAAAATACGGTACAAGAGATACAAGAGCAGCCTGAGGAGCAGAATCTGGCATCTCACAAAATAGTTGATGACGGAAATTTCCGTATTCTTATAACCTCGGATATTCATTATAAGCTACCGACGGAAAGTAAATATTACGGAGTAGAGAGCGCAGACCGTGTTCAGCTTTGGGTGGATTCAGTAAACGCCGAGCACGAAAGAATGCCTATTGACCTTATCATTATCCCCGGAGACGTTTCCCTTGACCACTATCAAAATATTGGAACCTACACGGCTTCAAATGGTCAAACGAGCGGAACGGATATCTTCGTTAAGAATTACGTATCGCAGCTTCCCGACGGTGTTCCCGTATACATATTGCCCGGTAACCACGAGCAGTACAACAACACTCAGTGGAAGGCGCTTACCGGAAACGAAAGACAGTTTTACGTAGAAATGTACGGCAATCTCTTTATTTGCCTTGATAACTTTAACAGCAACCTTGAGCCTGACAGAACAGGAGATCCCCAATATACGCAAAGCGACGTTGCGTTCATAGAAGCTGCAATGGCAAAGTATCCGAACGACAACGTTTGGCTGATCGCTCATTGGTTTGATTCAAGCAAGGAAAGCACGGCTTTTAAGCAGCTCGTGCAGAACGATGATAGGATCAAGGGACTTTTCGTTGGACACCAGCACCAGTGCGAGGTTGTAAACTTCTGTGGAAAATCCCTTTCAAAGTGCGGTAACTTCGCAAACAGTAATTTTGATGCGTATCCTACGGGCAATAATTTTGAGCAGGATATAATTAACGTTACTGATTCATTTTGGGGCTTCCGTGAGCTTGTTATTACAAAGGAAACTGCTTATAGCCAGTACATACTCGCAGACACGGCAGATCTAAAGCCTTATTACACTGAAAGCTACGCCCCGACGGGTGTTTATATAGAAAACGAGCGCAGAACGGTAAATAAGACCAATTATTCGCTTGAACGCTTTTATGAGATTCCCGATGCTTTCGTCAATATGGAGCATTGGCATTTCAATAATACGGACTCGGGATATGACGTTCGCTTTATAGGAACGGTTGTGACCGAGGATTATAGCAAATATACCAACGCGGGAATAGAGATATCCATAAAGCTTCAAGGCGCTGATGAATATTTGCTTGACGCTTCTTACACTACACAAAACGTTTACGACAAATTCGTGCTTGGCGATAACGTTTATGAGGCTGGAGAAGGAGAACAGGTCTATGCTGTCGATATGACAGGATTTAAAAACGACACCGTATACGAGATAACATTTATCGCCTTTCTGACGAAAAAAGACGGAACGGTGGTATACGATATGGACGGAGAAACAACCTTGACGGTTAAAAATGGGAATTTACTGTAATTACAGATGATTGGAGAATAAATTGAAAAACATATTTAAAAGAAGCCTATGCGTAGCATTGGCAATGCTGATGCTTTTGCTTTGCACGTCCTGCTTTGACCGCTCGGAGCAACAGGGTACCGAGGCTCAAGGCGTTACGGAGAGCAATACGGAAATACCCGACAGCGAGATAATTCAGAGTAGTGACGGAGATCTTCGAGTGCTCATAACATCCGACGTGCATCATACGAGCGTTAGTACTTGGTACGGTATTATGAGCAATCAAAGAATGAATTGGTGGGTGGAGGCTATTAAAAAAGAGCATGAGCGTGAGCCTATTGATCTCATTATAATTGCGGGAGATACGTCTCTTGACCATTACAGTGACAAGGGATCGTATACAACTCAAAAGATTAGCACCACGAAATCCTTTGTGGAAACATACGTATCTAAGCTTCCCGAGGGAATACCGGTGTATATACTCCCCGGAAATCACGAGCAGTTCAGTAATGCTCAATGGAGAAGTATGACGGGCAACGACAGACAGTTTACCGTTGAAATGAAGGGTAATTTGTTTATCTGCCTTGATAATTACAACAGTAAGCTTGAGCCCAACCGCACGGGAGATCCCGACTATACGCCTACCGACGTGGATTACGTCAGAGAGCAGATGGAGAAGCATCCTGAATGTAACAAGGTATGGCTTATAGCCCATATGTTCGATCCCGAAAAGGAGACCGACGAATTCAAGGATCTTCTGAAGAACGAGAAGCGCATAAAGGGACTTTTTTCAGGTCATACGCATCAGTGTTCTGTAATTAAGCTTGGTAATGAGTTTGGCGGTAAAAAAATAGCGCAGACGGGTAATTATTCCTATACATGGTATACTGCAATACCCGAAACTATAAATATGGCTGACGTTAAAAACTCATTCTGGGGATTCAGAGAGCTTAATATAACCTCTGACGCGGCTATAAGTAATTATATTATTGCCGAGACAAAAGGTCCTATTGTTAAAGGAGAAGTATTAGACCTTAGTCGAAGAACTACGGACAGCGTAAGATTTTATTGAAGCTCTTTAATAGATAGGAGATAGATATGAAAAGAAAAATTTCAGGATTTATGGCTTTTATCACTGTTTTGATGAGCATGAATTTTGTATTTACGTCATGCTTCAATTCAGAAAAGGAAACGCCGGAAACGGCGGAGACGACCTCGGAGGAGATTGTTCGGGAGGAATCAAAATTGGAAAAAATATACCTTGTAATACCTGATAAAGCTTCGGCTCAGGTAATTAAGCTTGCTGAAGGAGCAAGCGAGCTTATTACAAAGCAAACGGGGATACCGACCGAGATAAAGGGCGATGATGAATTAAGCTATCAGGCGAAGGCAAATCATTACTACGTTATATTCGGTGACACTGCTTACGAGCAGTCGAAGGCGATTTCCTCATCGGCAGAGGAGAAAAAAATATATTACGCTGCAAAAGAGGATTCGATTGCGGTATATGCGAGCACCGACCAGCTAATGTCTATCGGCGCAGAGAAGCTTTTTGCGGATTGCGTCAGGAACGGCAGCTTTGAAGTAGGCGAGGAATATACGTCGCTTGAGGTTGATGCATCTACATACGTAAAGGAAAATTGGACGCTCAATTGTCCCGCGTTTACCAGAGGAATGCTTGATAACGTGACGTATAACCTCGGCTACGGCTTGGAGAGAAACAAGGATTATTCCTATATGCATATCGCACGCAGTGCCAATGCACAGGTTTATCGAGATTACCTTGCAACGCTTGAGTCCGTTGGCTACAAGAAGGAATTTGAAAACGAGATAGACGGAAATCTGTACGCATCTTACATAGGACCTCTCGGAAGTAACATTTATGTTTATTTTACCAAGGCAAAATACGAGGTCAGAATAATCGAGGATAACGTAAGCGCGCCCCTTTCCGAATTCAACTATAAGCTTGATGCCTCGGAGAATACAAGACTTTACACGTTTAAGCTCGGCTATAAATCCGAGGACTGCTTCCTCATACATCTTGCGGATAACAGCTGGATAATTATTGACGGCGGAATGACGGGAAGAACGGCAGGTTCGTCGTACGTAAGAGATCTTTACAATTTTATGGCGGAGAAATCGTCTCTCGCAGAGGGTGAAAAGCTTCAGATCGCCGCATGGTATCTCACTCATGCACACGAGGATCATTTCTCGGGTGTTTACGGACTCGTTTTTGAGTACGGAGATAAAATACAGATACACCGCGTTATAGATAATACCGCTAACGAAGGATATTTTATTCTGGATTACAGAAGACAGTACGTAGAACTCTTGGCAAAGATAAAGGAGCTTAATCCTGACGTAATGTATCTGAAAATACATACGGGAATGGTGGTTGAGCTTGCGGATACGACTATTGAGACACTGTTTACTCATGAGGATTACGTTGTTACGTATACCTCGGGAGCAACCACTAATCCCAATAGAGCCTCGCTTATATCGGTATTTAACGTTGCGGGACTTACTTTTCTTGAAACAGCAGATAACTTCGTTTACGATAATTATAAGAATTTTACGTTAGAAACGCTTACCACTGATGTGCTTAAAATAGCGCATCACTATTACGACAAGACCATGGATTCTTTATATAAGAGCCTCTATCAAACGGGCAAGGTTTCGTATTGCTACAATCCGAGACTTGATACAACGGCAACTGCCGCAAACAACTATCAAGGACCGACCTTGGAGTTGTTCGGAGAGAGATATTTGCAGGGAAATGCCGCTTACGGTTACGAGTTTTATAGCGACGGTGACACGGTGAAAATGAATAAAATAAGCTGTTGAGGTGATGCGCTGAATGATAAGAACAGCAAAGTGGATAACGTCCCCACGTGACGCGGAGCAGGCGGTATATACTTACAGTAAAAATTTTTCGATAAGTAAGGATATAGCAAGAGCGACTCTGTATGCATCCGCAATCGGTGTTTACACGCCGTATATTAACGAAAAACGCATAGGGCGCGGCGTACTTGCGCCGGGATGGACGAGTTATCAGAACAGGGTTCAGTACCAAACATACGATATAACCGAGCTTATAGGCAAGGATAACTGCCTTGAGATCGGCGTAGGTCAAGGCTGGGCGGTAGGTTATATAGGCTATCTCGGAACCAATCATTTTTCTGCTGACCACGTTTCACTTATAGCGTCGGTGGAGCTTGAATACAAAAACGGAGACCGAGAGCTTATCGTTACAGACGAGAGCTGGAGCGTTTATACCTCGCGCGTAACCTTTGCGGAGATATATCACGGAGAGACCGTGGATATGACTGCGCCCGTGGAATTCGTAGGACACGCGAAGCCCTCGGAGGTCAACACGAGTCTTGTTGAGCAGATGGGCGAGTGGGTAACCGAGCAGGAGCGGCTTTCTCCGATATCGGTGTTTACGACTCCCAAGGGTGAGCGGATAGTAGATTTCGGTCAAAACCTTACGGGATACGTTGAACTGAAAATAAAAGCGCCGAGAGGCAGCCGCATAGTAATCAGGCATGCAGAGGTCTTGGACAAGAACGGTAATTTTTATAACGAAAACTACCGCACGGCACGCAATGAAATGACATACGTTTGTAGCGGTGGTGAGGACATTTTCAAGCCGCAGTATTCATTTCAAGGCTTTAGGTATATAAAGCTTTGCGAATATCCGTCCGACCAAATAAATAAAGACTGTTTTTGCGCTATATCCGTTCATTCTGATATGAAACGGACGGGATATTTTACTTGCGGAAACGACAAGATAAATCAACTGTATCACAATATTTTGTGGGGACAGAAGGGAAATTATCTTGACGTTCCTACGGACTGTCCGCAACGAGATGAAAGACTCGGCTGGACGGGAGACGCGCAGGTTTTCTTCCGCGCAGGTGCTATAAATTACGACGTTGAGAAATTCTTCCAAAAATGGCTCGGTGACGTTGCTCTTGAGCAAAGAGCGGACGGCTCGGTTATCGGAGTAGTTCCCGCGGCGCTTAAGGTGCCGAGAAACAGAGTGTCGGCAGGCTGGGGCGACGTCGCTTGTATAATTCCTTGGGGATTGTACGTCAATTACGGCAATAAGGAGCTTTTGCGTGAGCATTTTCCTATGATGAAAAAATGGGTCGATTATATGCATAGCGCCGGCAGAGAGGAATTTTTGTGGCTTGACGGCAATCATTACGGTGACTGGCTTGCTATTGACGGCGGAGAGGATTCTTACGTCGGAGCAACCTCTACGGATATGATAGCGTCGGCATATTTCGCATATTCAACAAGTCTGCTCGTAAAGGCAGGTGAAGTGCTTGGCGAGGATATGACAGAATACCGCGAGCTTTACCGTAAGGTGCGCGGAGCTTTCCGTGAGTACTTTATGGAAGGCGGTATGCCCAAGCAGGACATTCCCTTTACGCTTCCGCCCCCCTCGTTCCACGCGCAAGAGGATTCATGCGGACACGGTATAACTCAAACGGGTATATCACTTATACTTCACTTTGGGCTTTGCGAGGAAAGCGAAAGAGAGACGCTTGCAAATAAGCTTGTAGAGCTTATAAAGCAGTACGGTATGAGAATGAGCACGGGCTTTATAGGAACGCCGTATATTATGCACGCTCTCTCGGATAACGGATATACGGACGTTGCTTATGAGCTGCTGTTTCAGGAAAAGAGCCCGTCGTGGCTGTACTCGGTATGCCACGGTGCCACTACTATGTGGGAGCATTGGAACAGCATAAAAGAGGACGGCAGCTTCTGGAGCACGGATATGAACTCGTTTAACCATTATGCATACGGCGCCGTATTTGATTGGATTTTCGGTGTTGCTTGCGGAATAAAAGCGTGCGAGTACGGTCCGGCATATAAATTCGTATCAATTTCCCCCCATCCTGATAAGCGTCTTGGATTTGCCAATGCTTCTATTGATACGAGAAACGGAAGTATACGGGTTAATTGGTACTACAAGGAAGATAAGGTTTATTATGAAATATATCTTCCCAAGGGTGTTACCGCAAATCTTACGTTGCCGTCTGGATATAAGCAAACGCTTGACGGTGGAAATTACTTTTTTACTGAATAATATTAAAAAATATAAAAAACAAAGGAGAACAAAATGAAAATCTTTTTTTCAGCAGAGTACGATCCCGCAGAGCTTGAGCCGCTGTATGAATATGGCGAGATAGAGATAGCAGGCTGGGCACTTGGACTTCCCAATCTTACTGAGGAAGAGCTTATCGCACGTACGGGAGATGCGGATATTATCGTAACGACTTTTGACGATATAACCCGCGCGGTCATCGAGAACGCAAAGAACCTCAAGCTTATCGCTTGCACGAGAGCTACTCCCGTTAACATAGACGTAACGGCGGCAAAGGAGAGAGGAATCCCCGTTCTGTTTACACCGGGAAGAAATTCCGACGCAACCGCAGAGCTTACCATCGGTCTTATGATATCAATAGCGAGAAAGATACCTATGGCACACGCGGCTCTTAAGGCAGGAGAGTACACAGTACCGCCCGAAACCGAAAAGAAGACCAAGGACGGACTTCGTCCCGACGTATTCTGGGGCGTAGGAGAGAACGCGCCTTACAGTGTGTTCCAAGGAACCCAGCTTCGCGGAAAGACGATCGGTATCGTAGGCTACGGAAGCATAGGCAGACGTGTAGGACGCATTGCACGCGCTATGGGTATGGAGCTTCTTATATATGACCCGTACGTCGGTGAGATAGACGTAGAGGAGTTTGGCGTACGCAAGGCTCTGTCGCTCAAGCAGCTTATGAGCGAGTCTGATTTCGTAAGCTGTCACCTTAAGGTAACGCCTGAGACCGAGGGCTGTATCAGCAAGGAGATGATAGCTTGCATGAAGCCCACGGCATACTTTATAAACGCATCGAGAAGCGCGATACTTGACGAGCCTGCGCTTGTTGAGGCACTCCGCGAGAGAAGGATAGCGGGAGCGGCGCTCGACGTTTACGCAAAAGAGCCGATAGTAAGCAACCACCCGTATATATGCGAGCTTGATAACGTAGTTATCACACCTCATATAGCAGGAGCTGCAGAGGCGGTTATGACTAACCACACTAAAATGATAGTAGGCGAGATCCGACGCTTTATAAACAACGAAAAGTTACTTTACAGATACGTATAATAAAAGGAGAAAGATTATGAACGCAGAAAAAGCAAGACAGATGCAGGTCGAGGTATGTGAGACCGCAAAGGCAATGGTAGCAGGCGGACTTACCGCAGGAACTTGGGGAAATATCGCGGGACGTGTTGATGACACGTACATGGTAGTTACTCCTTCGGGAATGGATTATTCCAAGCTTACGCCCGACCAGATGGTAATAGTAAACATGAAGACCGAGGAGTACGAGGGCGAGCTTAAGCCCACTATCGAAGTACCCCTTCACGCAAAGCTTCTTCTTACCCGTCCCGAGGTAAACGGAATAGTACATACGCACTCGTCAAAGGCACTTGCAGTGGCAGTAACGAGAAAGGGAATCCCCCCCATATGTGACGACCAGGTACAGATACTCGGCGGAGACGTAAGATGCGCTGATTATACTTTCCCGGGCGGACCTGAGATGGCAGATGCCGTTGAGGTAGCTATAAGAGACAGAATGGGCGCGCTCATTGCAAACCACGGAGCTATAGCAATGGGAAGAAATCTTAAGGAGGCACTCGTAGGCGCTACCGTGCTTGAGAAGACGGCACAGATCTGGATAGACGTTCAGGCGCTCGGTGAGCCCGTTATGATCTCTGACGAGGACTGCGCTAAGTTCCACGACTTCTTCCTCCATAAGTACGGACAGAAAAAATAATTGATATTGGTGAGAGCCTTGTAATACTTGTATTTAACATAAAAAGGGTTCTATAATAAATGTTGGGGTGAAACCAACAGATATTGCAAACAAAATGTAAATAATTCTTTATCTTTTCGTCAGATTTTTTTACCCCAACTATTGACAAAGAGCCATAAAAAGTGTTATAATGAGCCAATGATACGGCCATATAAGGAGAAATAAAAATGAACAAATTTCCAATAGGAGTAATAATCGACTCGTTCAGAGAAGATACGTACACCGCTATACGCAAAGCGGCAGAGCTTGGAGCTGACGGTATACAGATGTATAGCACCAGCGGAGAAAACTCTCCCGAAAGCCTCACGCCTCAGAAGAGACGGGAGCTTCTTGATTTCGTTAAATCTAACGGACTTAAGTTTTCCGCCCTCTGCGGTGACTTGGGAATGGGATTTTTCAGACCTGAGAAAAATCCCGAGCTGATAGAAAAATCAAAGAGAATACTTGACCTTGCAAAGGAGCTTGAGACAGATATCGTCACCACGCATATCGGTGTCGTTCCCGAGGACGAAAAATCTGACCGCTACAAGATAATGCAAGAGGCTTGCTTTGAGCTTTCGCGCTATGCCGACAGTATCGGCTCTCATTTCGCTATTGAGACGGGGCCCGAGACCTCGGCGGTTCTCAAGAAGTTTCTCGACAGTCTTGGATCTACGGGTGTTGCGGTAAACCTTGACCCTGCCAACCTCGTAATGGTTACGGGAGACGACCCCGTCGGAGCGGTATATAATCTTAAAGATTATATCGTTCATACGCACGCAAAGGACGGAGTTATGCTGGAGAGAACCAATCCCGAGTTTATCTATCGCGTTACCCCTCGACCTGAGGATTTCCATAGCATAAACTATTTTAAGGAGGTTCCTCTCGGACAGGGTAGCGTTGATTTCCCCGCATATCTTAAGGCGCTTGACGATATCGGCTACAAGGGATTTCTCACCATTGAGCGTGAGGTTGGAGACGACCCTGCGGCAGACATATTTGCAGCTAAGAGGTTTTTGCTTGATATAATAGAGAACAACTGACGCAAGAGAGGATAGAAAAATGTTGAATGCTGCTATAATCGGCTTTGGCGGAATTGCCAAGGCGCACAAAAAAGGATACGATAAGCTCGAAAGAGAAGGCAAGGTAAAGCTTGTGGCTGCTTGCGATATACGCGAAGAAGCGTTTACGTCAAGTGTAGCTACGAATATTGATGCTGCGGCGGTAGAAGCGGGAGAATACAACTGTTATACCGATATAGAAGAAATGCTTGCAAAGGAAAAGATAGATTTTCTTGATATATGCGTTCCTTCGTTTTTACACAGTAAGATCGCAGTTGATATGCTTGAACGCGGATATAACGTTTTGTGTGAAAAGCCCATGGCTTTGAAGAGTGAGGATTGCGAAAAGATGCTTCAAGCAGAAAAAGCTTCGGGTAAGCACTTTATGATAGCGCAGTGCCTGCGTTTCTTTAAGGAATACGAATACTTAAAGGAATGTATCGATAATAATACCTACGGAAAGGTTTTGGGCGCTTTCTTTGAGAGAAACAGCGCGCAGCCTACGTGGGGTTGGGAAAACTGGTTTATGGATTATGAGCGCTGTGGCGGAGCAATTATGGATATACATATCCATGATATTGATATCGTAAGATATTTGTTCGGCGAGCCTGAGGCAGTGAGCTGTCGAGCAAGCGACTGCAAGACCAGATATGATATAGTCCAGACCGCGCTTTATTACGGGGATATTCCCGTAACTGCAAACGGATGCTGGACGGCGGGAAAAATACGATTCTCGGCATCGTATAAGGTTGATTTTGAAAAGGCGTCCGTGATCTACGGAAACGGAGTTGTCACCGTATACCCCGAGGAGGGCGAGGCTTTCACTCCTACGCTTGACGGACACGACGGATATACCGAGGAAATATCTTATTTTTGCGACGTTGTTGCGGGAAAAATACAAAATACCAAAAATCCCGCAAGCAGCGCAGCAAAATCCGTAAAGCTTGTTGAAGCAATGAAGCGTAGCGCAGATAATAGCGGAGAAAAGACGGCGTTTTAAGACGGTAAAAGATGCGTCATAAAGAAGCAGAGGCTGCTGCAGAAATAAATATCTGCGGCAGCCCTGATGCGTTTTGACACTAAATATAAGTTAAAATTTTTATGGAAGGTAAAGTTGTCTTAGGATTGTGTAAAAAATGAATAGCTTTTGCAGCAGTGCGTTAATTAAAAATATTGACGAGGTTGCTCAATATGACATTTTAAATAAAAAAATTTTTGGTTCTGCTTATTTTGTATATCATAAGGGTAACGGAATAGAAAGGTGTTATGGAACAACGTCGCCGTATTCCGATACCCCCGTTACGAATACTACCGTTTTTAGATTGGCATCAATGACTAAACCGATTACTACGGTTGCGACCATGATCCTTGTCGAGAGGGGATTGATTTCGTTAGAAGATACGGTAGACCGCTTTTTACCTGAGTTTAAAAATATCAAGATTGTAGATATAGAAGGAAACGTGTCTGTACCGAAAAAAATTCCTACTGTAAAAACTATATTGACACACAGCTCTGGAATCGGAAGCTATCAGGAAAAAATGAAAAACATGACGGCTCAGGATAAGCGGACCTTGGATTCATCTGTTGGATTTTACTTGAACTTGGGATTGGATTTTGAGCCTGACTCAATTCAAAAGTATAGCGGCGTTGCGGCATTTGACGTTTTGACGAAAATAGTGGAGATCGTCAGCAAAACCGATTTTCTTGAGTTTTTGAAAAAGGAAATTTTTGAGCCGTGCAGTATGTGCGATACTACGTTTATTCCTTCGCAGGAGCAGTGGGAACGAATGATAGAAATGCACGATAGAGTAAATGGGGAAAACGCTGTCTTTAAAATGCCCGACAACTGCGTATTCAGTGATGTTCCTTGCACACATTATTTAGGTGGGGCGGGTCTTGCGTCTACTATGCAGGATTATTGTAAATTCGCCAAAATGCTACTTGATTTTGGGCAGGCGAAAAACAAGCGGATTCTTAAGGAGGAAACCGTGAGGTTGATCTCCACACCGCATTTTCATAAGATAAATAATGAATTTTGGGGACTTGGTATGCGCGTAATTGGAAAAAATGCGCACTCATGCTTACCTGAAGGCTGCTTTGGCTGGAGCGGAGCTTACGGCAGTCATTTTTGGATTGATCCGAAAAATGATATTTTCGCTGTATTTATGAAGAACTCAAGAGTTGACGGCGGTGCTGCGAACGAATCCGCAAAGAATTTTGAAAAAGCTGTCTACTCGTCCTTTAGCGGCGAATAAGAAAGAGTGTTTTTCAATTTATATTGATGGAGATATGATACGGTAATAAGAAACGGATTAAATACTTAAAAAACGAGCTTAAAATAGTGTAAATAGGCGAAAGTAAACATATTCCATAACTGAAAATTTTGATTGAAGTAATCAAGCAAAAGCGGTTCCCGTTGAAAAAACGGGAACCGCTTTTGCGCTTGTTCGTTCATGATCTTACATTTTAAAAGTATTGCGGATTTCAAATTGCTTTATGAATTATTGGCATAATATTCAATTTGAAAATAATTTGATAGCGTGCTATAATTGTTATGGTGATTTTATAAAAAGTATGCAAAATTATAGTGTTTTCGGCACACGGAAAGGAACTGTAATGAATTTGAAAAGGTATTATTTGAAGTGCTAACGGAGATAACTGAATTTTTTGTCAGTATGACTTAACCTAATAATAATTTGTGCAAAATAGCGTAATAAAAGCTGCAAAATCGAATTTTAAAGGGATTTTGACCATAATCTCCGTTGTTTTAATTGTTTGTGCAAGGTGCAATAATTGTAAACGATTTTTTTTTGATATAATGCAAAAACAATTTTAAAGTGTGTGCTTGAATATTTTTTTGAGCTTTGATGCCAATGTTTTTTGCTTCAAATATTGAGTATTGACAGATAAATAGCATCATTCGTTCATTGTCAAACAAAATGTTTGATGATATAATAAAATTGTTGATGAAAAGGGGTTTTTGAATAAATGTTTAAAGAACAGAACAAGGACGACAAATACGAATTATATGACGGAGAAGTTAAGTTCCGTTATTTTAAGGAAACGGTGCAATCTGCTATCGGATACGCCCACCAACATTCTAAATTTGAGGTGTACTTTTCTCCAACTGCCGTGCAGGGAAGCTTGAATATCAATTCAAACAAGGTTTCGTGGAATACACCGTGTGTTCTTATCGTGTATCCTAATATGCTTCATTCGTCGATAATGGCAGACAGCAAGACTTATGAGAGGTATTATTTCAGCTTCGGCAAAAAAATGCTCGATTGCTTTGATGCGCATATAATTCCAAAGATTCTTACTGAGCAAAATTCTTGCTGTCTTTTTACTTTAAGTGAAGAGGGGGCGCAAGAGCTTCGTCGAATAATCGATCCGGTTATCAAAAGAGAGAACGGAGCGAGCGTCCAGGAGAGAGAACTGGCATTTATGATGTTTATGACGAGACTCTGCGAGATTACGAAGGACGAAGATATTTATAAGCTCAATACTATGATATCATACGTTTTTGATGTTATGAAATACATAATAGATAATTTCAAAGGTACTCTTACCTCTACGGACATAGCGCGGCATTTTTCAATAAGCCGTTCCAAGCTTGAGAGAAATTTCAGATCGTCAACGGGATATTCAGTTCACGAATTTGTCGATATATGCAGAATGAACGAGGCGTTGAATTTGCTGATTGCGTCGGATTTTGCCAGCGTCAAGCGTGTATCCGAGCTTTGTGGGTTTGAAAACGAGACGTATTTTTATCTGTTTTTTAAGCGAAAGACCGATATGTCACCGCTTGAATACAGAAGAATGAAGCTTGAGGGTAAAACGCCGTCCGCTCTGCAAAAGAGAGGTATAACCCAATAAGGAGAGAAAAATGAAAAGAAAAGCTTTGATTTTTATTGCTGCTTTGTTTGCGTTTTTATGCTTGTCGGCGTGTGATAACGGCAAAGAGGAGCAGACCGATTCCATGCCTGACACCCAAACCGAACAGACGCAAGGCAGTGTACAGACCGAACAGGTTAAGCCCGTGCTAAAGAAGGTAACCTTGCAGCTTACAAACAATAAAAAGCCGTTGTATCAAGTGGTTTATTCTTTAAATCTTGGAACGGACAGTAAAACCGCAGTTACCGATTTTATATTGAGAATGTATGAGAAAACGGGAGTTCAGCTTCCCGTTGTACAAGACTCGACATCCAAGCCGACTGACAAGAAGGAAATAATTGTTTGTGATACCGCGCGCAGCGAGTCTAAGGACATGACGAAGATTACCTATGCTGATTACGGTATAGAAGCTCTTGACGACGGAACGATTCTCGTGTGGGGATACGGAGTTTCCAATATTGATAAAGCCTTTGACTCATTGCTTATGGGTACGTTCAAAATGCAGGACGGAGAACATTATTACAAGGGACTTGCGCTCATAGAATCAAGACAGTCCGAGGTTCTTGCGGCGTTACCCAATGCAACGTTTGGTAAGATAGACGGAGTTTACCAATCTGCCGATGAAGTATTTCAGGTAACGGTAGCCAATGCGAGAGCAGCTGACATAAATACGTATAAAGATATACTGCAAAAAGCAGGATATAAGCTGCATGCAGAAAACTCAATCGGTGCCGGCAATACGTTCAGCACGTATAAAAACGACAAGTACGCGATACATACGGCATATCACGGAGCGACCTCAGAAATGGAGCTTATAATTGAAAAGCTCGGATATTTGCCCGATTCACAGGCACCTATGTATACAAAGAAGGTTGATGCGAGTATTACGCAGCTTAAAATAGTTGATGGCGGCGGAATGTGCTACGTTATTCAGCTTGAGGACGGAAGCTTTGTGGTTATCGACGGCGGTGTTTCCAACTCAAGTGTTCAGCAGGAGCTGTTAACGCTTCTTCAAAGCAAGAACGAAGGAATGGGGTACGAAAAACCGCGTGTTACGTGGATGTTTACACACGCTCACCCCGACCATATTCAGCTCGCCTCAAATTTCTTAAGTACAAATGCAAGCAAGATAGAGCTTACGATGGTTTGCGCTAACTTTATTGATCTTAGCAGAGATTACGCATCTACCATAGGTGACGGATATTCGCACGCGGAACTTATGAATACCGTAAGGAATAAATATCCAAACGCTAAGATAATGAATTTCCATACCGGACAGAAGCTAAGACTTGCGGGCTGTGATATAACGTTTTATATTACTCACGAGGATGTTTATCCCGTCAAGATGGGAACGCTTAACAGTTCAAGCGC
>SVQL01000116.1 GCA_015065365.1 Oscillospiraceae bacterium
TCCGTGCGGGCGAAAAACTTTACGAAGAAAAGCTTATGGCGGAGGAGGGTATGAGAACCACTCCGAATAAGCTGATACATATAGGCAGTCCGATAGCTTTTGATACGGACGAGTTCTTAGCTCAGCTTCCGCAGCTTATGACAGCCGCATACGAGGGAGAGGAAAGCACGATCCGCGAGCTTGTCTCAAGCGTAGTGCCTACGTATCACCCGGCAGGCGAACACGGAAGTGAGTATAAGGGTGAGGCATACGAGAATCAAATGGCGGCCGCAACAAAATAGATATTATTTCGAAAGATAATGTAAGATGGATAAGAATTTGTTGATCGTTGGTGCCGGAATATATGCTGTTGTTGCTTTTGAGATAGCGACGGATATGGGGTGCTTTGAAAAAATAGGGTTTGTTGACGATACAAAAAAATCGACACCAAACGGTATTGACGTTGTCGGTGCTGTGAAGGATATCGGTGAATTGTCAACCGAATACGGCAACATCGTAGTTGCTATCGGGAATCCTGAGGTCAGAGTGTCTTTACTTAAGCGGATCAAGCAAGAATTTTCGTACAGTATAGTATCGTTGCTATCTCCGAGAGCGTATATTTCGCCTTCTGCTGAAATTATGAGCGGTTGCATTGTTGAGCCTATGTCCGTAATTCATACAGGATGTGTGATATCTGATGGGGGTATCGTATCGGCAGGTGCGGTAATAAATCATTGCGCACATCTCGGCGAAGGCGTCCACGTTGACTGTAATGCTACTGTGTCGGGGTATTCTGTGGTTCCTTCCGGAGTGAAGGTGGCGAGCGGAACTGTATTTGGAAATTGAATAGGAACTTTGATCCTTATCTTTGATTGGACAAGAATATATTACTTAAAAAATGAGGAGTTTGTTTTATGTATAAGCATTTTTTTAAAAGACTGTTTGACTTTATCTTGTCCTTGATAGGAGCAGTAGTTCTGTTGCCGGTTTTTTTGATATTGGCGATCGTAGTATGGATCGATGATCCGGGACCGATCATTTTCAAGCAGCAGCGCGTAGGAAAAAATAAAAAGCTTTTTTGGCTCTATAAATTTCGTAGTATGAAGGTTAAAACTCCCGATCTCCCTACACATCTGCTTTCCGATCCGGAGCAGTACATAACCTGCGTCGGAAAAATACTCCGCAAGACAAGTCTTGATGAACTTCCTCAAATCTTTAATATTTTATTCGGACAGATGTCTGTGATAGGACCTCGCCCCGCACTTTGGAGTCAGGATGACCTTATCTCCGAAAGAGATAAATACAGAGCAAACGATATAAGACCGGGACTTACAGGGTGGGCGCAGATCAATGGTCGAGATGAGCTCGAAATTGACGTGAAAGCGAGGTTTGACGGTGAGTATACCGCAGCATTGAATGCAGGAAAATTCAAAGGCTTTGCTATGGATGTAAAATGTTTCTTTGGCACGATCTTAAGTGTATTGAGATCCGACGGTGTGGTTGAGGGCGGCACCGGTGAGCTTAATAAGCAGAAAACTGATGAAGAAAAGGAACTGATTGGAAAATGAAGTATTCGGTATTGATGTCTGTATATAAAAATGACTCCCCGCAGTTTTTGGCTTTGGCTTTAGAGAGCATATACGATAAGCAAACACGTAAGCCCGATGAGATAGTAGTCGTATTTGACGGACCGCTTACGGATGAACTTAACAACGTTCTGAATGATTTTTATGTCGGAAAAGAAGACGTTGTCTTTTATTATCCGCAGGAGATCAATCGCGGTTTGGGTGAGGCGCTCAGGATAGGATCTGAAAAATGTACAGGTGACTATATATTGAGAATGGATTCGGATGATATCAGTGATCCGGAAAGATTTGAAAAGCAAATAAAATATGTGGAGGAGCATCCCGAGATAGATGCTCTCGGTACGGATATAGCTGAATTTCAGGAATCCGAAAACGAGGAAAACAAAAGAGTTCGCGTATGCCCTGCCGAGCATGATGATATAGTTAAAATGGGTAAGAAACGCAACCCGATGAATCATGTAACGGCATGCATTAAAAGAACTGCTTTGCAAAAATGCGGCGGGTATAAGACCCTGCTTCTCCTTGAAGATTATTATCTTTGGTTGAATATGATCGCCGCAGGCTGTAAGCTTGCCAATATAAATGAATCGCTTGTTTACGTTCGTGTGGGAAATGGTTTTGATTCCAAGCGCGGGTCCAAAAAAAGGATCGAGGGCTGGAAGGTCCTTCAGGACTTTATGCTCGAACATAAGATGATAACCAAGCACGAGGCAAGAATGAATATGATCTATATATGGGGGTTTGTCAATACTCCCGTCAAGCTCAAAAAATTTTTATATGAAAAAATATTAAGAAAATAATTTGTCTCGTACGGCTCGTACGATCAAATAACTCAAATAATCAATTATAAAGCGAAAGGGTACAATATTATGAATCCACTTCAATCAAAGCTACTCGAAATGCTTACATGGCTTTCATCCTATCTTAATGAAAAAGGGTTGACCTATTACGTTATGGGTGGTACTATGCTCGGAGCTGTCAGACATCAGGGCTTTATTCCGTGGGACGACGACGTGGATATTATTATGCCCAGAGAGGATTATGAAAAACTCATAGAATACCTCAAGGAGCCTGTCGATCATTATGTTGTGGAATCCGTCTTCAGCCCTGAAAAGGATTTTATATATAATTACGCTAAATTTTATGATACAAATACCTCTATGACAGACCCTGCGAAGATTCCTGTCAAAAGAGGTGTGTTCATCGACGTGTTCCCGCTGGACGGAATCGGAAATACAATGGAGGAAAGCCTCAAAAACTATAAAAAAATAGATTTTCTCCATGGCTTGCTCGCTATGAAAAACTGCAAATTCAGAAAAGGCCGTAAGCCCTGGAAGAATGCAGCAGCCATATGCGGTTGGGTGCTACCCTTGAACAGAAAAAAATTAGCGCAGAAGCTCGATAAAAAATGTGCAGCTCTCCCGTACAAGGATTGCAAGTACGTCGGCTATCTTACAAGCACGTACCGAACACGAGAGATCATGGAAAAGGAAATATACGGAACTCCGACTCCGTATCAATTTGAGGGTATAACGGTATACGGGCCGGAAAAATTCGACGAATATCTGACCAATTTGTATCACGATTGGAGAAAGCTCCCGCCCGAGGATAAAAGAGTCTCAGTACATGATTTTGTTGAGATCGATTTGAATAAGCCGTACAGATAACTGATACGAATTATTACAAATATAAGCGGTAAGCTTTTTATCAGCTTTTATAATATGCGATACGTCGCTATTTCAAAAAGTATTCTACGGGTTTGAATAAAATCCGACAGAAAAAAGAGAAAACAAGTATAATTACAGATCAAGTTAAAGCAAAATTTATTTATAGAAAAGAAAAGATAGGAGAATACACCAATGAAAGCGATTATTTTTAATTCAGGACTCGGACACCGCATGGGAGATGAAACCAAAACTCACCACAAGTCCATGACTCTTCTTAAGAACGGAGAGACTATTTTCCATAGGCAGCTTCGTTTGCTCAATGCAGAAGGTATTAAGGATTTTATTGTAACGACAGGTCCTTTTGCCGATCAGTTGAAATCTGAGGCCGCTGATTTTCCGAATTGCAATTTCACGTTTGTACCTAACGACATATACGACAAGACAAACTACATCTATTCAATGTATCTTGCCCGCGAGTATATGAAGGATGACATGCTCTTTTTGCATGGCGATTTAGTCTTCAACCGCCGCCTTGTCAGAGACATTATAAATAGTCCCGATCCCAATACCGCTACGGTTAACTTTAAAAAGGCATTGCCCGAAAAGGACTTTAAGGG
>SVQL01000019.1 GCA_015065365.1 Oscillospiraceae bacterium
ATCGCGATGCGCTGTTTCTGGCCGCCGGAGAGCATAACGCCCCTCTCACCGACATATGTGTCATAGCCGTCGGGCATTTCCATGATCTCATTATGGATTTCTGCGCGCTTTGCGGCCTCCATGATCTCCTCGAAAGATGCGTCCGGATTGCCATATGCAATATTATCCCGGATAGTTCCCGCAAACATGAAAACATCCTGCTGAACGATGCCGATGGAACGGCGAAGGGACTTCTGAGTAACATCCCTTATGTCGAGTCCGTCAATTGAAATGCTGCCTTCAGTAACATCATAGAATCGGGGAATAAGATGGCAGAGAGTGGTCTTTCCTCCGCCTGAAGGGCCGACGACAGCAAAGCAGCTGCCTGCCGGGATTTCAACATTGATGTTATTGAGAACCGCAGGGGCCTCCCCGCCTTCAGCTGCTGGAGAATACGAGAAGGAAACGTTTTTAATGGAGATATTTCCCTTAACATTTTCAAGTTCGGCTGCATCCGGCTTATCGGCGATTTCCGGATCGAAGGGGGCTTCACCCGAACGGGGATATTCATTCTTGAGGTCGTACTTCTTCATGCCAAGCTTGTTTGCCCAGTTTACGAGAGCCGCCTCGGTAGGCTCACCCGTTACGTTACCGTCGGTGTCTATCTCTGCGTCACAGCAAAGAGCCATAGCCCTTGCGATTTCCCCTTCATTCTCGCCGAAGTGGTCAACGACGGTCATCTTATTCTGCGTAAGCGTACCCGTCTTGTCGGAGCAAATTATCTGCGCGCAGCCGAGCGTTTCAACGGCTGTCAGGCGGCGAATAATTGCGTTACGCTTTGACATATTGGTAACACCGATAGAAAGCACGACGGTAACGACCGCCGCAAGTCCCTCGGGAATAGCAGCAACCGCAAGAGATACGGCAACCATAAAGGAAGGAAGAACAGTATTTGCAAAGCTGAAGTTACCCGCCCTGATAAGCTGAACGCCAAAAACTACGACACAAATGCCAAGCACGAGCCACGTCAGTATCTTTGATAGCTGATGAAGCTTTCTCTGGAGAGGAGTATCTCCCTCCTCTGCGTCCTGAAGCGCTCCTGCTATCTTACCCATTTCGGTATCCATACCCGTACCTGTGATAACGGCAACGCCTCGACCGTAAACAACGGTAGAGCCCATGTAGAGCATATTTTTTCTGTCTCCAAGGGCAACGTCGCGCTCACCCTCCTTGAGATAGATGGTATCGATAAATTTGGTTACGGGAACGGATTCGCCCGTAAGCGCGGCTTCTTCAACCTTAAGGCTTGCATTTTCAAGTATTCTCGCGTCTGCGGGAACGGAGTCGCCTGCCTCAAGCAGAATTACGTCACCGACTACCAGATCCTCGCTGCGGATTATCTGAACCTTACCGTCGCGTAAAACCTTTGAGGTCGCCGCCGACATTTCCTGCAATGCTTCGATCGCCTTTTCAGCCTTGCTTTCCTGATAAACGCCGAGCACTGCGTTGACGATGACAACTATAAGAATAATTATAACGTCGGCAAAGCCCTCTCCCTCGCCTGGGTGAGTTATGCTTTCATAAGCGGCAAGACCGCCGCTGATTGCCGCCGCAACCAAAAGAATAATGGTCATAGGGTCGGCAAGCTGCTCGAAAAACCGTCTTATAATGGATTTTCCCTTTGCGGCAACGAGCTTGTTTTTGCCATTTTGATCAAGTCTTTTGGCGGCTTCCTCCGATGAAAGGCCGTCGCGCGTGCTCTTTACCTCGGCAAGCACCTTGTCGCTGTCTTCACAGTAAAATTTCAATTTATTTACCTCCATGTGTATTTATTTTATTTTACTCAAAAATTATAAAAAAATGCGAGACCTATCCTTTTGTGGATAAGTCTCGTCATTTAAGATAAAGCCAAGTAAATCTGTGATGGTGACTTTACCACACTTTCGTGCTGACTACTCCCTTATAGAGTGCCGTGTTAAATTATCTGTTGAGTATAAGCTTGGTAAGCTCGACGGGCTCAACTATCTCGCCGTCCTTGTAAACACGCATGTTACCGGAAGCAATTTCGTCAATGAGAACGACCTCACCGTTGTGGTAACCGAACTCAAACTTGATATCCCACAGGTCAAGACCGATGGACTTAAGGTCATCGGCAACGATCTTTGTTATCTTGAGCGTCTGCTCCTTCATGCTCTGGAACATTTCGGGAGTCATGACCTTAAGCGCCGCAAGTCCCTCTCCGGTTACAAGCGGGTCGCCCTTTTCATCGTTCTTGAAGGTACACTCAACGTATCCGCCCTCAAGAGGAGTTCCGTTCTTGATATATTCGCCGTATCTGCGGATAAAGCTACCCGTAGCAACCAAGCGGCAAATAACCTCAAGTCCGTTTCCGCCCTGCGCCTTGCCGAAGCACTCTGCGGAGAGAACCTCCATAGTAGCGTTCTCAACGTCTGCGCTTACGTAGTGCGTCTTTATTCCTGCTGCCTTGAGAAGCTCAAAGTAGTGAACCGATGTTTCGAGATTTGCCTTGCCTATACCTTCAATGGTAAGACCGACAGAGTTTTCGCCCGGATCAAATACGCCATCCTTGCCGGTGCAATCGTCCTTGAACTTCAACAGCACGTTGCCGTTTTCAAGAGCATAAACGTCTTTTGTTTTGCCTTCGTAAACTTTTTTCATATTCATTACTCCTTTTCGTCGCATAGCGACACACATTATAGTAATATTTTACCACAAACGTGCGCGTTTGTACATAGTTTTTGAAAAATTTTTTCTTGTAAAAACAAAAAAATTTATATGTGGAATCGGAGTGTTTTTTGTTAATTACATCTGTTCCTTAAGAGCCTTGATACAATTTTTGCAAACGCGCCTTCCGTTAAAATAGATCACGTCGTCCGTATTTTCGCAAAAGATGCACGAGGGCGCGTACTTGCGAAGAACGATCTTATCGTCGTCTGTAAATATTTCCAAGGAATCCTTGGGCTTAATGTCGAAAACGGTTCTTATCTCTCTGGGAATAACAATTCTACCGAGCTCGTCTACTTGTCTTACAATTCCTGTTGATTTCATATTTTTCTCCTTGCTTTTTGGTTTTTTATCTCAATTCACCGTAATTATATGCTGTAATAATATTATAATATAAAATATTTGTTTTGTCAAGTCGAATTATTGCCATTTTATGGGATTTTTGAAAAAAATTGGAGCAACGCCCCACTTTGTGAGTGTTGCGTTGCTCCTTTTTGACGTATTAGGTCGAACTAAAGAGAATTATGTCAAACGCTGAGCATTTCCTCTGCGCGTTCGGCCTCTGCGTTTATTTCGTCAGGGCTTCTGAACGTTGGAACGGCATTTTTGAGCGCCGCCTTCGCGCGCGCCTCGTCACCGCTCTCATACGCTTCTCTGAGGTCGGAAAGCAGGCCGTCAAGCATAGCTGCGGGAAGAGGCTCATCGCGCTCGACAAATATCTTTTCGTCCTCCGTTTTATCCAAGGTCTCGCTCTTTATAAGTAGCTCCTCGTAAAGCTTTTCTCCGGGGCGCAGTCCTATTTCGACGATATCTATATCGCGATAAGGCTCAAAGCCCGAAAGCCTGATCATATTTTCGGCAAGCTTAAGTATTTTGACGGGCTTACCCATATCGAGCACGAAAAGCTCGCCGTTCTTCGCCATAGCCCCCGATTGCAGAACAAGTCTGCTCGCCTCGGGAATAGTCATAAAATATCGGATTATGCGCTTGTCGGTGAGCGTAATGGGCCCCCCTGCGGCGATCTGCCGCTTAAAGAGCGGAATTACGCTGCCCGCGCTTCCGAGAACGTTTCCAAATCTCGTTGCGCTGTATATCGTAGACGTGCTCTGCGTGCTTCTGCTTTGCACTATCATTTCGCACATACGCTTGGTAGCCCCCATCACGTTCGTGGGATTGACCGCTTTGTCTGTTGAAACCATTATAAATCGCTCGGCGTTATATTTCTCGGAAAGCTCAACGACGTTAAGAGTACCGAATACGTTGTTTTCTATCGCCTCGCAGCAGTTGTGCTCCATCAGCGGTACGTGCTTGTGAGCTGCCGCGTGAAGAACTATGTCGGGGCGATAACTCTCAAAAACGCGCTCAAGCGCCGCGCGGTTGCACACGGAAAGTATCTCAACGCAAACGTCAGGATCGTTTTTGTACGCTATACGCAATTCCTGCTGTATATCGTAAGCGCCGTTTTCACAAATATCGAGAATGATTATTTGCTTTGGCGACATGGTTGCTATCTGTCTGCAAAGCTCGCTACCGATAGAGCCGCCTCCGCCCGTTATAAGAACTTTTCTTCCGCAGTAGTACGCCTTGGCGAGTTCCTCGGGGAATTTTACGGGCTTTCTGAACAAAAGCTCCTCAATATCGAAATCACGAAGCGCTCTTTTACTGCCCGCGGTACGCATGGTGGGATAGTCGTATACCTTTATACGGCAACCCGACTGCTTGTAGTATTCGTAAAGCCTTCTCTTTCCCTCTGCGCTCATGCGCGGAACGGCAAATACTATCTCCTGAATTTCATATTCGGCAAGAACGGAAAAGGAAATACTTTCCTCGGGCAGAACGGGTATGCCGTGTATCTGTCTGCCGATTTTTTCACTTTTTACGTCAATAAAGCATCTCGGCTCGTAAGCGGCAGCGGCGTTGTTTATCATTTCCTCCGCGAGCGAAACACCTACGCGTCCCGCGCCTACGATGGCGATTTTGGTTTTGTTCTGATTACAATCGTTCTTGTTGTCCGCGATACTGCGGCCGGTGAAAATCTTTACAAGAATTGCAAGTAGCTTGCCAAGCCTTCTCGTTCTGTTGCACTTGTAGGCATAACGGTAGGTCATTCTTATTGCCATCGACAAGAGAAGATTCATGCAGCAAAGAGAGAGCATTCTGGCAAACGATATTTTATTTATGGGCAACAAGAGCTCAAGAGAAACGTAAAGAATACAGCCCAAGCCGTCCGATATCAAGAGTCTTATGTACGACTGTATTCCGCCGTATCTCCATATCTGACTGTAAATGTTTGCGATGAAGCGCGCGCAGAAAATACAAGCGAGCGAGAGAGCGCTCTGGATAAGTATATCGATAGGCTCAAGCTTATCGTATCCGCCGTACATTACGAGCAGCAAAAGGTCTACAAGCAAAAAGCAGATGAGGTCGTACAGGACGAGCATCCATCTTACCGTATATTTACGTGCCGCACGCTTTGCGGTCGGATTGTTTTTTTCGCATTTGTCTTTCTTACTCATGCTATGCGTGCCTTTCATATATTAATACTATATAAAAAATTTAGATAGTATCTTTAATATTATAGCATCATTAAACTAAAAAGTCAAGCCAAATGATGCAAATATATCGGGATTTTATAAATTAAACCGATAATTTTCAGTATTTCATTCTGACAATATCTACAAACGAATAGTCATAGAAAATATAAAAATCTCTCTTTTGCCTATTTAAAAATTTCGCATTTTGCGTTATAATATAGTAAAATTTAAGTTTTTCTTAACTTCGGAGGTTACTTATGTCGGAAGCTTCAAGCAAAAAAATGAAATTCAGTATTTTCAGCTTGTGTACTTGCGCGTTCCTTGCGGCTCTCGTTTGCGTATGCACGCTTTTGTATATTCCTCTGCCCATCGGATATTTTAATCTTGGAGATATTGCTCTGCTCGTGTCGGTATGGTTTGCGGGCCCCGTTTGGGGAACGGTCGCCGCTGCTCTCGGCTCGGCGCTCGCGGATATAATAAGCGGATACGTGGTATACGCTCCCGCTACGCTCGTTATAAAAGCATTGATGGCGCTTTGCGCGTATTTCGTTGCGTTCGGACTTAAAAAAATGGCACGCAATTTCGTTCTTGACGGTGTCGTTCAGGTTATTGCCGCCGTTTGCGCGGAGCTCGTAATGGTAGGCGGCTATCTGTTCTACGAGGCGATAATTCTCGGACTTGGCGCAGGCGCTTTCGTAAGCATAGCAGGAAACGCATTGCAGGGTGCGTGCGGCGTAGTTGGAGGAGTCACGCTTATTCTTACCCTGAAGCGAACGGGAATTAAAGAAAAACTGCTCCGTTCCGTCGGACGCGAAAAAAAATAAAAAAAATAAGGTATAAATATAAAATATAAGGAAGTTTATGATTGACAATTCGCTTTGAATTGTGTATAATATAAAGATGGGGGATGCGTATCTCGCGCATTCCCCATCTTTATCAATTTTTACATGAAAGAGAGTCGGAGTATGTCATTAACACATTACAGCATGACTATTGCGGGAATTGAGCGCCACCTTCCGCTTTGCCCCATCAGCGACGAGTTGAAAATAGGCGCATTCGTAATTTTCGGAGACCCCGAGCTTACCACGGCGTGTGCCGAGGCGCTTCTCAAAAAAGCTCCCGAATACGATTATCTTATTTCTGCTGAGGCAAAGGGAATACCGCTCGTGCACGAGATGGCGCGCCTTGCGGGAAATCAGAAATATTTTCTCGCACGCAAGGCACCTAAGCTCTATATGACGGGTGTTTTTGAGGTAACGGTACGCTCAATTACTACCGAAAAGGTGCAGAAGCTTTACCTTGATACTGCGGATGCAGAGCTTATGAAGGGCAAGAAAATACTTATAGTTGACGACGTTATCTCAACGGGAGAGTCGCTGGCGGCATTAGAGGAGCTCGTAAGACTTGCGGGCGGCGAGATCTGCGGAAAAATGACCATTCTCGCAGAGGGCGACGCGCAGGAGCGCGACGATATAATCTACCTTGAAAAGCTTCCTCTGTTCACCAAGGACGGACAGCCTATATAAAAACACATACAGTTTAGGAGAAATAAAAATGGCAGAACTTTTAAGAGCAAATGATAAAAGAACGCACATGTGCGCGAGTCTTACGGCGGATAACGTAGGCGAGCGCGTATGCGTTATGGGCTGGGTGCAAAAGCAGAGAGATCTCGGCTCGCTTATCTTTATTGACCTTCGCGACCGTACGGGTATAGTACAGCTTGCGTTTGACGAAAAGACCGAAAAGGAAATTTTTGACCGCGCATTCGGTATCAGAGCAGAATACGTGCTTTGCGCGAAGGGCGTCGTCCGTCGCCGCGGCGAGGGCGCTGTAAATAAAAATCTTCCTACGGGCGAGATTGAGATTGCGGTTGACGAGCTTCGTATTCTCTCCGTTTCCGAAACGCCCCCCTTTGAGATCGTTGAGAACAGCAACGTAAACGCAGAGCTTCGCCTGCGCCACCGTTATCTTGACTTGCGCCGCCCCGATATGCAGAGAAACATTATCGCTCGCTCGCGCATATCCAAGATTGCAAGAGATTATTATGCGGATAACGGCTTTATAGATATTGAAACGCCTAACCTCTGTAAGCCCACGCCCGAGGGTGCGCGCGACTATCTCGTTCCCTCCCGTGTTCACTCAGGCAAGTTTTACGCGCTTCCGCAGTCGCCCCAGCTTTATAAGCAGCTTTTGATGGTTTCCGGCTTTGACCGTTATTTCCAGATCGCGCGTTGCTTCCGCGACGAGGACCTCCGCGCCGACCGTCAGCCCGAGTTTACGCAGATAGATACCGAGATGTCCTTCGTTACCGCAGACGACGTAATGAAGATGCACGAGGGCTTTATAAAAAAGGTCATGAAGGAGTTTATCGGCGAGGAGCTTACGGGTGACTTCATCCGTATGCCCTATGCCGAGGCTATGGCTCGTTTTGGCTCGGACAAGCCCGATATACGCTTCGGCTTTGAGCTTACCGACCTTTCCGAGTGCGTTCGCGCTTGTGGCTTTAAGGTTTTCTCGGGAGCAGTTGAAGCAGGCGGCTCGGTGCGCGGTATAAACGTAAAGGGCGGAGCAAAATTCTCGCGCAAGGAGATCGACTCGCTCGTTGAGTTCGTTAAATCCTACCGCGCAAAGGGACTTGCTTGGCTTAAGTGGACGGATGCAGGCGAGATATCCTCGTCCTACGCAAAGTTCCTTACCGAGGAAGAAAATGCGGCTATACGCGACACCATGGGCGCTGAAGCGGGAGACCTCTTACTTATCGTTGCAGATAAGAACAAGGTCGTATTCGACTCTCTGGGCGCGCTTCGCTGCGAGTGCGCAAAGCGTATGAATATACTTGATCCGTTTGATTTCAAGTTCCTGTGGGTTACGGAGTTTCCGCTTCTTGAGTACAGTGAGGAGGACGGCCGCTACTATGCTATGCACCATCCCTTTACCTCTCCTATGGATGAGGACCTTGAATATATCGACAGTGATCCCGGCAGAGTACGCGCTAAGGCTTACGACATCGTTCTCAACGGTACGGAGCTTGGCGGCGGCTCTATAAGAATACACGACTCCGCAATACAGAAGAAGATGTTCTCCGTTCTCGGACTTACGGACGAGGAGGCAAAGGAGAAGTTTGGATATCTGCTTGATGCCTTCCGCTACGGAGTACCTCCTCACGGCGGACTTGCATTCGGCTTTGACCGTCTTGTAACGCTTTTGCTCGGTCTTGAGGACATTCGTGACGTTATTGCCTTCCCGAAGGTGCAGAACGCGTCCGAGCTTATGACAAGATGCCCCTCCGAGGCAGACCCCAAGGCTCTCGATGAGCTTTGCCTTGCTATTACCGTTGCGGCAGATAAGGAATAAGAGATGTATAATTTCTTTGCATACATGTCGCGCATGAAGCTCATTCGCCGTTGGAGTCTTATGAAGGCCGTTGACGAGGAAAATATAGCGGAGCATAGCGCGTCCGTAGCGCAGATAGCTCACGCGCTTGCCGTTATTGCTAACCGCTGCTACGGTAAGAGTGTAAACGCCGACAGAGTAACCACGCTTGCGCTCTATCACGAGAGCAGCGAGGTGATAACGGGCGACCTGCCAACCCCTATAAAGTACTATAATCCGGAAATAAGACGCACGTACGGAGAGATTGAAAAGGTTGCAAACGACAAGCTTTTGTCTATGCTCCCCGATGAGCTGAGGGGCGACTACCGCCCTCTGATAGAGCAAGACGAGGCGACCTACGAGCACCGTCTGGTAAAGGCAGCCGATAAGATTTCAGCATACGTCAAGTGCGTTGAGGAGCTGAAGTCGGGCAACCGCGAGTTTGCGAAGGCAGAGGCAGCTCTTAAAGCGGAGGTAGAATCGTATTACGACCTTTCCGAGGTAAAATATTTTTGCGACAGATTTCTTGAGTCGTTTTCCAAAACGCTCGACGAGCTTGACTAAAAAAACACAAACGCGAGGTGAAAAATGCGCCTCGCGTTTGTGTTTTTTTAGTTTGTAAATTTTGTGTGTATGAGGCGTTGTGAAATCGAATTTTGTCGGTTTGTGCAAATGGTAGAATTTGAAAAATTTCAAAAAAAGACTTGACAAGATTTTTTGAAAAGTTTTCCACAGGCAAATTTTTTTCAAGACTTTAAAAACCCTTGAAAATCAAGGTTTTCCACAGTATCAACAGAGTTTTCCACAGGCTGTTGGAGAAGAAAAGCATATTGAAACAGAAAAAAATCAAAAAAACAAGCTTTTGTGTAATATTACTAATTTCGCAAAAATTTACCCTCAAGTGGAGAGAATATTCCTATGTGAGACAAATATTTGTAAATAAAATGTAACTAAATAGTAAATACATTAAATGGTAAAAATCTTCCGATTTGTAGCTTTCTTCTGCATTTTTTAAAATGCAAAAAATTTTATAAAATGATAAAAAACTTGACAATACGAAGCAAAAATGGTACAATTCAAGGTGAAAAATGAAATTTGAGGTTTTCCTATGACTGCAAAAAATATAGACGTATCGGCACTTTGCCTGCTTTCAAAACTGAATATCGGCGAGAGCGACAGCAAACGCATCGAGGCGGAGCTTTGTGAGTTTGCAGACTTTGCCGCCGTGCTTGACGTCTTTGCGGCTCAGGATATTGAAATATACGGAGCAGACACGGTAAACTTGCGCGCGGACAACCCCAAAAATCAGGCCTCGGAGTTTTCGGACAACTACGTTACGGTTCCGCTGACAGTCAAGGAGGCAAAAAATGATTGATAAGCTTAGTGTAAGCGCGCTTTCAAGCCTTCTTGCAAAAAAGGAGATAAGCTCCGTTGAGCTGACAAAATATTGCCTTGATAGAATAGCCTCCAAAAATGCGGAAATCGGGGCTTTCATTAATATTGATGAAGAAGGCGCTCTTATGTCGGCACGCAGGGCAGATAAAAAGAGAGCGTACGGGGATAGTACCTCAAAGCTTTTGGGCGTTCCGTTCGCCGTCAAGGATAATCTTTGCGTGAGCGGAATGAGCACGGCGTGCGGCTCTAAAATGCTTCAGAATTACGTTTCTCCCTACACGGCAACCGCCGTCGCGCGACTGCTTGATAGCGGAGCTGTGCTTATAGGCAAGACGAATATGGACGAGTTTGGAATGGGGAACGCGACGAACACGTCCGCCTTTGGGCTTACCCGAAATCCTTATGATACAAGTCGCACAGCGGGCGGAAGCTCCGGGGGCAGTGCCGCCGCAGTTGCGGCGGGATTTGTTCCGTTCGCGCTCGGAAGTGACACGGGCGGCTCTGTGCGTCAGCCTGCCGCATTTTGCGGCGCAGTCGGCTTTAAGCCGAGCTATGGCGCAGTATCAAGATACGGACTTTTGGCTTACGCTTCTTCCTTGGATACTGTTGGAGTGATCGGTGCTGACGTCGATTCCTGCGCGACAGCCTTCCGCGAGATGGCAGGGCGCGACGAGTTTGACAGCACCTCGAAGGATTACGTTAAAATTTCGCCCACAACAGATATCGGCAAAATAAAAATAGGCGTGCCGTACGCACTGCTTGACGGTGTTTGTGCTGACGTAAGACACGCGATAGATGAGCTTATTGCACGGGCACGCGCTCTTGGCGCAAGTATTGAGCCGGTGGAGCTGCCGAATCTTGACGTTTGCCTTGCGGCATACTACGTTTTAGCTTCGTCCGAGGCTTCCTCAAATCTCGGAAGGTACGACGGCGTTCGATATGGATACCGCACCGAGAGCTACGACTCCGTAGAGGAGCTTTTTGTAAAAAGCCGCACCGAGGGCTTTGGCGAGGAGGTCAAGAGAAGAATACTGCTCGGCACGTTTTGTCTTACCGGCGAGGCGCGGGACGGATATTACAAGCGCGCGCTTGCCGCCCGAAAATACGTAACGGAGAAAATGGGCGAGATCCTTTCATCGGTAGACTTCATTTTTATGCCCGTTTCGGCGGATATTGCTCCAAAGTTTGAGGATATAAGCAAAAAAACACCTACCGAGACGTATCTTGAGGACTCTTATTGCGTAATCCCAAACCTCGCCGGACTTCCGTCCTTGTCGTTGCCCGTAAGACAGGGGCGTGGCGGCATGCCCGTCGGCACTCAGATAATTGCAGGCAAGGGCTTTGATTCAAAAATTCTTGCGCTTGGAAGCGCTTTGGAGAGGGGTGGCACGCCGTGACTGATTTATACGAGGCAGTGATAGGCATTGAGGTGCACGTCGAGCTTGCCACCGAAGCAAAGATATTCTGCGGCTGCCGCGCGCAATTCGGAGCACCACCGAATACCAACGTCTGCCCTGTCTGCATGGGATATCCGGGCGTTTTGCCATCGCTTAACGAACGGGCTCTTGATATGGCAATAAAGGCGGGGCTTGCCTTGGAGTGCAGGATTGCGGACGTCACACGATTTGACAGAAAGAATTATTTTTATCCCGACCTGCCAAAGGCATATCAGATATCGCAAAACGAGTTTCCCATTTGCTATGGCGGCGGACTTGACGTAAGCGTGGACGGTGAGAAAAAGCGCATACGCATAAAAAGAATACATCTTGAGGAAGACGCGGGCAAGCTGTTGCACCGAGACGGCGAGGGGACGCTTATTGACTACAACAGATGCGGCGTGCCGCTGATTGAAATAGTTTCCGAGCCAGATATGCATACGTCTGCCGAGGCAAAGGCGTATCTCGGCGAGCTTCGTACGGTGCTACTTTATACGGGAATATCAGATTGCCGAATGGACGAGGGCTCGCTCAGATGCGACGTAAACGTTTCGGTACGCAAGCGTGGGAGCACCGAGCTTGGTGTCCGTACCGAGATAAAAAACGTAAATTCCTTCGCGTTTGCCGCTAAGGCAATTGATTACGAAATAGGTAGGCAAACGGAGCTTATACAAAGCGGCGCGGAGCTATGCGCCGAGACTCGGAGATTTGACGAGGCAAGCGGAAGAACGGTGCTTATGCGCAAAAAGGAAAGCGCGGCAGACTACCGATATTTTCCCGAGCCGGATATACCACCGCTCCGTATTGACAGAGAAAGAGTTGACAGAATAAAAGCGGAGCTCGTGCCCCTTCCCGCCGAGAGAAGAAGGCTTTACACCGGGCGGTACGGAGTGAGCGCAGACGATGCGCGAATACTTACCCTGTCGCCTGCGATCGCGGAGTATTTTGAGAGCGCGGTAAGTAAGTCACATTACCCTTCCGTTGTGGCAAATATTCTGCTTTGCGACGTGCTTGCGAAAACCTCGGCAGAGGTCTTTGAGCCGTTTATAGGAGCAGAGCTGTTGTGCGAGACGGCAGAGCTTTACGGCAGCGGAGTTATAAGCAGCTCGTCCGTAAAAAAGCTTCTCAAAATGCTTGACGGCTCGAAATTGACGCCCCGTCAGATAGTAGAGCGCGAGTCCTTAGCGCAGATAAACGACGAGGGCGTGCTTGAGGACGTGCTCCGACAGGTGCTGGAGCAGGACGAGCGGCTTGTAAGTGACTACAAAAACGGCAAGACCGCAGCCCGAAAGGCGATTATAGGCAGAGCAATGGCAAAAAGCAACGGCAGGGCAAACCCCGTCCTGCTTCAGAAGCTTTTTGACAAACTGATGCAAGAATAGAACGTAGAATAAGCAGGATAAGTATATGGAAATTATTTATAAGGACGAGCACGTAGTGGTATGCAGCAAGCCGTCGGGAATACTCTCCGAGGGGGAGTCCGCAAGCGCTATGCCGACTCTTTTGGGAGAGGCGCTCGGCGCGCTCGGCGAGGATAATACTCGGATTTTTCCCGTTCACCGACTCGACAAGGAAACGTCGGGGCTTATGGTTTTTGCTCGGAGCAGTAAGGCCGCCGCCGCGCTGAGCGAGAGCATTGCCGACTCGCGTATGAAAAAGGTGTATCTTGCGCTTTTGTGTGGCGTTCCAAAGGAAGAAAAGGGACGGCTTGAGGATCTGCTGTTTTTTGACCGACAACGCTCAAAGAGCTTCGTAGTTGATAGAGATCGAAAGGGTGTTAAGCAGGCAATTCTCGAATACGAAACAGTTTGCGCAAGCGATGACTACACCCTCGTCAGAGTTTTTCTTTTGACGGGGCGCACCCACCAGATACGCGCGCAGTTCGCCTCGCGCGGTCTGCCCCTCGCAGGGGACAGACGATACGGCGCGCCGAAGGAATCCGCCGAGGGATTGGCGCTGCTCTCCTACAAGCTATCCTTCCCTCACCCCAAGACAGGAGCGCTTATGGAGTTTGAGCTTGAGGAGATGGGGGATGCGTTCCACCTTTTTCGTGAAAAAGGTGGAGCCAAAAAGCTTTCCACGAATATATTTTAAAGCAGACACATCGAAGAAATATTATTTTTTCGTTACAGCTTGTTTTCGTGAAAAAGGTGGAGCCAAAAAGCTTCCCACGAATATATTTTAAAGCAGACACATCGAAGAAATATTATTTTTTCGTTACAGCTTGTTTTCGTGAAAAAGGTGGAGCCAAAAAGTTTTCCACGAATATATTTTAAAGCAGACACATCGAAGAAATATTATTTTTTCGTTACAGCTTGTTTTCGTGAAAAAGGTGGAGCCAAAAAGCTTACCACGAATATATTTTAAAGCAAACACATCGAAAAAATATTATTTTTTCGTTACAGCTTGTTTTCGTGAAAAAGGTGGAGCCAAAAAGCTTTCCACGAATATATTTTAAAGCAAACACATCGAAAAAATATTAGTTGTTACTTCCGCTTTGCTTATCTGCAAAGCTTTTTGACTCACGCGTAAATTCTAAACAAAATCCGCTTTCACTATCGTTTTTGATAGCAAAAGCGGATTTTTATTTTGGTTTATATTCGTTTTGCGCCAAACAAAACAGCGCCTTTGATTTTATTTTCCCCCGTGATAACGCTCGTAATAGAACAGATACTGCTGTGCAATGCCCGCATATTTTCCAAAGCGCTCTGCAGAAAATTCGGCAGGATCGGCTGAAAAATATTTCTCTCCGACGCGCTTCATCCACACGTCAACAGGAAAGGCATCGTATCTTCCCATTCCGAAAAGCGCAATACAGCTCGCGACCTTGAGCCCTATTCCCTTCACCGCGCAAAGCGCGTCAATGCACTCCGACGTATGCTCTGCCTCGCTTACCGAGTCAAGCGCAAGACTACCCTCACCAAGGCGAAGCATCGCGTCGTTTATGTATTTAGCGCGAAAGCCAACCCTAAGACCGTAAAGTCCGTCCTCTCCGAGCTCCGCTATGGCGTCTCGTGAGGGAAACGACATCATAGACGACCTGCCCGACGAGTGAAGCAATAAATTCTCGCTCCCCTCTATTCCCTCTATCGGCTCGCCGCAGCACTCGCACAGCGACTCGATTATCTTCTTAATTCGCGGAATATTGTTGTTTTGTGAAATAATAAAGGAAACGGTTGCCTCAAAGGGATCCTGCCTTAAAATGCGTATTCCCCGCCCATACTCCATGGCCTCGTCCATGACCGTGCCGGCGGAGCGTGAAAGAATATCGCGGTTTATCTCGGCATAATCCATGTCCAGCGCCAGAAATCGACTCCATACGTCAAAAAAATCGTCCTCGTCGCAGTTGTATATATATAATTCGTCACCGTCCTGCGCAAAAGACACATGCCTGCCGAACGCCACTCCCGCGTATTCGACTCTATGCTTGGAATTTTGCACCTCGTCAAAGCGGAAGCACTGTCCGCAGTCGAAGGTTTTTCCCACGTCAAGCAGCTCTATCCCTTTGACGCGGACAAGCGACAAATCCCCCTCGCGCAACCTTTTTATTTCCATTATAGTTCTCCTCTTTTTAATAAAAGCTCTTGAAAAATACGCAAATTTGTGATATAATTAGTATAATTGTGTACATGTTTAGATTATAACACATAAATCGATTTTTTTCAACTGTTTTTTATTGATAGGTAGGAAATCATGGAGCAAATTTATACTATTCCCGTAAACGAAGCGTTCGAAGCGTCTGCCGCGGACAAGTCCTGCGGTTGCCCCTTCTGCGCGCTTTACAACAAGCTTGAGGAAAACGAGCTTGATCTCATACTCGGCGCCTCGATGATGGAGCCCGACGTTCGTATAAAAACCAACGGGCAGGGATTTTGCCGCACTCACTACGACATGATGTTCGTCCGCAAAAACAGACTCGGCATGGCGCTCACGCTTGAAAGCCATCTTGCGGAGCTTCGCGCCGAAATAAAGGACGGCGGTCTTTTCTCAAAGCCCGGCGACAAGGCAATATCCCGCATCGGCAAGCTGGAATGCTCCTGCTACGTTTGCTCGCGCATAGATTTCAATTTCGGTCACATGCTTGAAACCGCCGTTTTCCTTTGGGACAAAGACGAAAGCTTCCGCGAAAAGGTAGCGGCGCAGCCGTATTTCTGCCTGCCCCACTACAAAGCGCTTTTAGCTCTTGGCAAGTCAAAGCTCGGCAAAAAGGATTTTTCTGAATTTCAAAAAGTTCTTTCCAATATAGTCAACGGTTATGCCGAAAAGCTTGAGGGAGACGTCAGCTGGTTCTGCAAAAAATTTGATTACAGATACGACGCGGAGCCTTGGTACGACTCCAAGGATGCTGTTGAACGCTCCATAAAATTCCTTCGCGGCGACTTACACCACCCCGACGACAGGAAGAACAAAAAATAAATTCAATAAGGCGGAGGCTATTTGCATATACTATGATTGATTTACTCGACCTTCAAAAGCACTTCATTCTCACCCACCTCGGCGAGGGTGACGTTGCGGTTGACTTCACTATGGGAAACGGTCACGACACCGAATTTCTATCCAAAACAGTTGGAGAAAGCGGTCACGTTTTTGCCTTTGACGTTCAGGAGCAGGCACTCGCTTCCACCTCGGAAAATCTCAAAAACGCAGGCTGCCCCGACAACTATACCTTGATTCTCGACTCCCACCACAACGTTAAAAAGTACGTTGACGTAAAAATAAAGGCGGGAATGTTTAATCTCGGCTATCTTCCCGGAAGCGACAAAACCGTCACCACCATGAGAGAAACCACGCTCCCCGCAATAGAGGCGGCGATAGACCTTATGGATAAGGACGCGATAATTCTCGTTGCTGTCTACCCCGGACACGCAGAGGGCGAGGCAGAAGGAAAAATGATATGCGAGTATCTCTCCTCTCTCTCTCGCTACAAGGTATGCGCCACGAGAATAAATATACTTAATTCCCCGACCTCGCCGTTTTTCATAATAATCGAAAGTAAGCCTTAATAAGGAAAAATTAAATGAAAAGAAAAGATAAAAGCAACGAATCGCGCATAGAGCCTCTTTCCTCCTTTGAGGAGGAAATGATACGCGAGAGCGTTCGCGAGGATAGAAAAAAAAGAAAAAGACTTACGTATTACGATAACTCCGATAAGGCAAAATTCGGCCGTTACGTAAAGCACAACCCCATCTTTGCGGTAATTTGTATCGTCCTTGCCGTATGTCTTACCGCAACACTCGTTATCAGCGTAAGCTTCGCGCTCGTAAAGCATTTTAAAAACAAGCCCAACACCTCCGACTTCACTGTTCTTATGGGTGACGAGGAGCTTGTGCGCAAATACCGTGACTGTGTGCGCGACGGTGTGACTTATATCGACATGTACGCGGTAGCAGAATACGCAGGATTTATTACGTCGGGTAATCCCCCGAACTCAGTAAAGTTCACGGGTAACATGAATAACTACCTGCGCTTTGAAAACGAAAGCGCAGAGGCTATCGTCAACGGAGTATCGGTGGAGCTTGATGAAGGAAGGGCTTATATAACGGAAGATACGTGCGACGTGCCCGTCAGCTTCCTTATCAAGGCACTTGAAATAGGGACTGACAACGGATTGCGCGTAACGCTCGACACCGAAACCAACACCATCAAGGTGCGCCGCAGATATTACGAGCCCGACAAGGATAACGTTTCAAATCCCGTAAATATCCTTTTCTCCTCGGATAACTTCAAGCTCGTTGCGCAGTTCCAGATCCCCGAGGCACCCGACCCGTTCGGATATACCATTGACATTGAGCCGTATATTCTCAGTATAGATCCCGAAAACAACGAGGAATACCTCTTGCTCGCAAACAAGGAAAGCCCTCTCGGAAAGGACTACAAGCCCGCAAATCTGACAAAGCTTGAATGTAAGGTCACTAAGGACGAGGACCACTACCTGCGCGAGGACGCGGCGCTTGCGCTCTACGCCATGATGCTTGAAATGTCGATAGAGGGCATAAACGACGTTTCTGTAACAAGCTCGTACCGCTCATACGCAAACCAGTCATGGCTCTTCGGATACTACAAGGAAAAGCACATGAAAGAAGGAATGACAGAGGCTGAAGCTGAGGCGGCAGTCCTCGTATACTCCGCGCGCCCCGGCACGAGTGAGCACCAAACCGGACTTTGCGTTGATTTTACTACCGACAGCATAGGCGGCGCGGTTGACGATAAGTTTGAGAGCACCGCCGCTTTCGAATGGTTAAGCGAAAACGCCTATAAGTACGGCTTCATTTTGAGATATCCCAAGGACAAAACGAACGTCACGGGCTACAAATACGAGTCGTGGCACTACCGCTTCGTCGGAAGAACGGCGGCTGTCGAGATACAGGAGCTTGGCGTTTGCCTTGAAGAATATCTCGAGATAAAAGCCGCAGACGCGACGGAATAATTGCTTATTTATCCCGTTTTATATGCCGAAAACGGGTTTAAATAATAAAAATTTTAAAGAAAGGAGAAATAATGCTGACAGTAAAAACAAAAGAGCTTTACGATCTTTCGCACTCACTTGCCGCACCTCTGCTTTCGGATTGTGAGTACCCCTGGGAAGCGCTTCCGCGTATTAAGACCTTTATAATGGAGCTTGGCGCGACTCTCTCCCCCGAGGAATACGATCACCCTGCAGACGACGTGTGGATAGCGAAAAGCGCGACGGTAGCGAAAAGCGCAACGGTAAACGGCCCCGTGATCATCGGCAAAAACACAGAGCTCAGGACGGGCGCGTTTATCAGAGGGTCCGTTATCGTAGGAGATGGCTGCGTGGTTGGAAACTCCTGCGAGCTGAAGAACGCCATTCTTTTCGACTCGGTACAGGTTCCGCATTTCAACTACGTCGGAGATTCCATTCTCGGCTATCGCTCGCACACGGGCGCGGGAGCTATCACCTCTAACGTAAAGAGCGACAAAACTCTCGTGTGTGTAAAAACAGACGGCGGCTCTTTAAGCACAGGGCTTAAAAAGTTCGGTGCCATGCTCGGCGACTTCGTTGAGGTTGGCTGTAACAGCGTACTGAATCCCGGTACGGTTGTGGGAAGAAACACCAATATCTATCCCCTCTCGTCGGTTCGCGGTACGGTTCCCCCAAACAGCATATTTAAGTCACCGACATCTATCGTTCCAAAGGAAGATCGTTAAAACAGTCAAAAAAACAAAAACTAATATGAAAGGAAGAATTTATGGGAAGACTATTCGGTACGGACGGTGTCAGAGGCATCGCTAACACCGAGCTGACAAGTGAGCTTGCTATGGAGATAGGCAGAGCAGCAGCGACGGTTCTTTCGGACGGCTGTCGCCGCAGACCCACCTTCGTTATAGGCAGCGATACCCGCGCATCCTCGGATATGCTGGGAGCGGCTCTTATGGCAGGTCTTTGCTCCGTAGGAGCAGACGTAATTCAGCTTGGCGTAGTTCCAACTCCCGCAGTCGCTTACCTCGTAGGCAAATACAAGGCGGACGCAGGAGTTATGATCTCGGCATCACACAACCCCGCAGAATTTAACGGCATAAAAATATTCAGCGGAAACGGATTCAAGCTCCCCGACATTATCGAGGAGAAAATCGAGGACCTCATCCTTGAAAAAAAGAAATCCTACGCAAAGCCCATAGGCGGCGAGGTAGGTAAGGTAACATACGCGACGGGAGCGGTAGCAGACTACGTTCGCCACATCAAGAGCACCGCGCACTACTCACTTGATGGCATGAAGATCGCCATCGACTGCGCAAACGGAGCAGCAAGCGCGACCGCGCCTACTCTCTTTACACAGCTCGGCGCAGAGGTACACGTTATCTCCGACAAGCCCGACGGAGTAAACATAAACCGCGACTGCGGCTCTACTCACCTTGAAGCACTTTCGGAATACGTAGTCAAAAACGAGCTCATGTGCGGTATCGCCTTTGACGGTGACGCAGACAGATGTCTGTGCGTTGACGAGATGGGTAACGTCATAGACGGTGACATGATAATGGCTATTTGCGCACTTGATTTAAAGAGACGCGGTAAGCTCAACAAGGACACCGTGGTTGGAACTATTATGACAAACTTCGGCTTCGGTAAGTTCTGCGAGGACAACGGCTTGCGCTTTATCGCAACCAAGGTTGGAGACAGATACGTGCTTGAGGAAATGCTGCTTGAGGACTATTCCTTCGGCGGAGAGCAGTCGGGACACGTTATTTTCCGAGATTTCGCTACGACGGGAGACGGTCAGCTTACGGCAACTCAGCTTCTCGTTATGCTCCATCAGAGCGGCAAAAAGCTTTCCGAGCTTGCAAGCGTTATGACGAGATACCCGCAGACGATAGTTAATCTCAAAATCTCCGCAGAAGGCAAAATTGCTTTCTATACGGACAGAGAGATAAACGAAAAGCTTGACGAGGTTAAGGCAACTCTCGGCAAATCGGGAAGAATTGTAGTTCGTCCTTCGGGTACGGAGCCCCTTATCAGAGTAATGGTTGAGGGAAGCGACGTATCTCTTATAGAGCAGATAGCAAAAGAGGTTTCCGAGCTTATTACAGAGCGTCTGGGCAAAAAGTAAGTTTAAAAATTAAGTTAAGCGCCAGCCCTTGAGAGATCAAGGTGACGAGGCATGGAGTTATCGAAAATTCGGCGGATGCTCCATCGGCAGAGGCAACTGCCGCAAGGGTGAACAAATATGCGGGTGACTGCAAAACAAAATCACCGAAAAACACGTTCATTTAAAATTGTATATTCTTGTACAATAAGAAATTTTTGTATTATGTGTGGAATTATAGGTTACACGGGAAGCAAAAAAAGCCTTCCCATTCTCATTGAGGGGCTTCGCACCCTCGAATATCGAGGCTACGATTCCGCAGGCGTTACCGTAGCGCAAGACGGCTGTCTTGTTACGGTCAAGTCACGCGGAAGACTTACAGACCTCGAAGCAAAGCTTTCCTCGTCGGGCGAGCTTTACGGAAGCGCGGGTATCGGACATACACGTTGGGCAACCCACGGCGAGCCATCCGATAAAAACTCCCATCCCCACTCCACCGAGCATCTTACTCTCGTTCATAACGGCATTATAGAAAACTACGCCGAGATCGAGGAAATGCTCCGCGGCGCGGGCTACGATTTCGTTTCCGAAACGGATACGGAAAGAGGAGCAAAGCTCGTAGACATGTTCTTTGCAAAAAGCAACGATCCCATTGACGCCATCTCTCGCGCGATAAAGGTGATACGCGGCTCTTACGCCTTCGGCATAATTTTCAAGGGATTTGAGGACACCGTTTATGCCATACGCAAGGATAGTCCACTGATAGTAGCGCACGACGGAGAGGGCGGATTTATCGCGTCCGATATTCCCGCTATTCTCAAATACACCTCAAGCTATTACCGCCTCGACGAGGGTATAATAGCCAAGGTTTCAACGGAAAAGCTTGAATTTTTCGCTCCCGACGGCAGCGCGGCAGAGCAGAAGCTTGAGACCATCGACTGGGATATCGAGCAGGCGCAAAAGGGCGGTTTTCCTCACTTTATGATAAAGGAGATAAACGAGGAGCCCGAGGCTCTGCGTAAAACGCTTGAGCCAAGAATACGCAACGGACTTCCCCACTTCGGAATCGAAGCGATAGACGGCGAGCTTCTTTCGCAGTTTGAGTCCATTCACATCGTTGCGTGCGGAACGGCTATGCACGCAGGTCTTATCGGCAAAGCAATCATAGAAAAGCTTGCGAGAATACCCGTAAACGTTGAAATCGCGAGCGAGTTTCGCTATCGCGATCCCATTCTCCGCAAAAGGGACTTGGTAATTCTTATCTCGCAGTCGGGTGAGACAGCAGATACCTTGGCGGCGCTCAGACACGCCAAGGCGCAGGGCGTTTACACGCTTGCTATCGTAAATGTGATAGGTTCTTCCGTTGCGCGCGAGGCAGACAGCGTGCTCTACACCTGGGCGGGCCCCGAAATTGCCGTGGCAAGCACAAAGGCTTATAGCGTTCAGTGCGCTATGCTTTATCTGCTTGCCGTAAGAATAGCTCTCGCGGCGGGCGCTATCGACGAGCCTCGCGCGCGGCAGATTTGCGATACAATGCTTTCGGATATTCCCACGGCAGTTACCGAGGCGCTGAAGCTCGACAGACAGATCTACGACGTTGCCACCAAGCTCGTGGCAGCCGAGCATCTGTTCTATATCGGTCGCGACGTGGATTTCGCACTTTCCACCGAGGCGTCGCTCAAGCTTAAGGAAATTTCCTACATTCACAGCGAAGCGTACGCGGCGGGCGAGCTCAAGCACGGAACTATTTCGCTCGTTACCGACGGAACTCCCGTAATTGCGCTGACCACAGTCGGAAAGGTTTGCGAAAAGACTGTCAGCGGAATCCGCGAGGTTAAGTCCCGTGGCGCTTACGTCGTTTGCGTATGCGCGCAAGGTCTCGTCGGCAAGTACGACATTCCCTGCGACGATATGATAGTCGTTCCCGAAATCGACGAGCTTTTGGCAACGTTCCCTGCGGTAACCGTTCTTCAGCTTCTCGCGTATCACGTTTCTGCCCTCAAGGGGCTCGACGTTGATAAGCCGAGAAATCTTGCGAAGTCGGTTACGGTAGAATAATCAAAAATAAAAGCGTTCGTGATGCACCCTCTCGGTGTGTCACGAACGCTTTTTCGTGATACAACAATAAGCCGTCTCCCGTGGAGAAGGCTTTTCGTAGGGCGGGGGTTTATCTCCCGCCGTATATTAAATTAACATCTTTTTAACGGCGGCAGCAAGCCACCGCCCTACGTATAAACAGAGCCTTGCGCTATAAAATTTTATTTGTGCGTTAAATATGTTTTTTGCGGACAGTCGAGGACGCCTGTCCCTACAAAGGAGCACACCTGCAATAC
>SVQL01000117.1 GCA_015065365.1 Oscillospiraceae bacterium
AGTATCCCCGACGCATGGTAAAAATAAAGAAAACGCGGAAAGGTTTTACCTCTCCGCGTTTTCTATTGTCAGGCAGAACACGTTTTTGAACCAAAAGAGTTCGTACCTGTGTGTTATGGTGGAGCTGAGGGGAATTGAACCCCTGTCCGAAAACCTCTTGATACAACTTTCTCCGGGTGCAGATCATCTTTTAGTCTTTTCCCATAAACCGCCGGTGATCAGGCTGTGTATGAGGGCAACCGTTTTGTTCATGATCGGATCAACGGTAAACCACCGATGCAAGTTCACCACTCAAATGACGCTCAGTCTCGGCTCGTGGTCCTGCCGAGAGGAACGGGCGGTCCGCAGACCGCAGCACTGCCATCATCAGCTCCCGAGGGAGCGATGATTAGGCAGCCATAGCAACAGTTCTGTTGTCGTTTATTTTTTAAGTTTGAGCAGTTTAAGAGATTACTCGGCTCTACCCGCTTATCATACCTCAAAATCCCCGTCGAAACCTTTACAGCCCCGTAATACGCCAATTTCTTGGCGCAAATTGTCTTTTGAGTGTGTTTTGAGGTGGGCTATTTATAGCTCTCCTTCATTTTCCTGTCAATTTCTCGGTTTGCGTCGCGCTCTGCGATGGAATCGCGCTTGTCATACATCTTCTTGCCTCGGCAAAGACCAAGCTCGACCTTGACGTGCGAATTCTTGAAATAAAGCGACAGGGGGATAAGTGACATTCCTTTTTGTGCCACAAGTCCGTGCAGCTTCATTATCTCGCGTTTGTGCATCAAGAGCCTGCGCTTGCGTAATGGATCGCGATTGAAGATGTTGCCGTGCTCGTAAGGGCTTACGTGCATTCCGATGACGAAAAGCTCACCGTCCTTTATATCGCAATAGGAGTCCTTGAGGTTGACACTGCCTGCGCGAATGCTCTTGACCTCGGTACCGAAAAGCTCGATGCCAGCCTCATATTTTTCTTCAACGAAATAGTCGTGATACGCCTTTTTGTTCTGCGCGGCGATCTTGATTCCGCCTTTTTTATCCGCCATGAGTATTCCTCCTTTCTCCTTTCTTTAGCGCAAGGGTTATTATACATTATTTTTTCACTATTGTCAAGGCTTTTTTTGTCGTGTAATGGTCGTAACGGCAATTTGTCAAAATATTTCTCGAAAACCACTTGACAAAAGCGTAAAAATGCGGTAAAATAACAAAGTGCTTGACACACTCGCCGGTGTGATGGAATTGGCAGACGTGCTGGACTCAAAATCCAGTGGTAGCGATACCGTATCGGTTCGACCCCGATCACCGGCACCAAAATTAAAGGGATAGGCAGCAGCCTATCCCTTTAATTTTGCCGCCAGACCTCACGGTCTGAACCTGCCGAGCGCGGCGGCGCCGGCACGCTTTGCCAGATGGACGTAAAGTTTGATTAGACACTACGCAAAGCAGGGTTCTGACCCCGATCACCGGCACGGCCTCTATCTTATTGTCCATTGCGAAGGCAATGGACAATATTTTATTTGTGTGTTAAGCTTCTATTATTTCTCAATCCCAGTATATATATCCATCATCATCGACTTCAAAGTTCAAATTTATAAGGATATATTCCATTTCGCTATATGAAATGTCCTCTCTCTCGTTAAGGTAGTCTATAATGTCATTGTTATATGAGTTGTCGCTTAAAAATAGTAGTTTATACATTATAATTTTTTGTCCGTAATCCCAAGATAATGAATTAATGTACTCGGTTGCATTATCTATTTGTAAATCATTGTTGTTAGAATATTTGGATATAAAAGATTTTACTTCTGAAATATTCAAACAATAGTTGGTGGAGTCAGCGGCGATTATTTTAGCAATTTTATATTGTTCTAATGTAACTCCAAGCGCCTCTTTAGGATTATTCTCTATATACTCTATAAGAAGTGAGCTAAGTGAGATTGGCTTGTCTAATGTAAGTTGTTCTACCTCTTTAATTGGAATCGCTAAGTTTAAGTTTTGACCATTGATTAGGAATGCAGATGTGATGCCAATGACCTTTCCTGTTTCATCTAGTAGTGGGCCTCCACTATTGCCTTTAGAAATAGGTGCGGTAATTTGTATATATGTGTTGCCATTGATAATCCGTTCCGACGAAGATATTATGCCATTGGACAACGATCCGGTCAATCCAAGGGAACTGCCGATTGTGTAGATTATCTCGCCTGTTTTGATTTCATCAGTTCGGAATGTAAGTGCTTTTGAGTTGGTACACGAGGTTGAAAGAATAGCGATGTCCTTTTCTGCACTATATCCAAGCACACGTTCAATCTTATAGCTTTCTCCATTACTAAGAGAAATTGTTGCTGCAGTACAGCCCGCAATTACATGATAATTAGTAATTATAGTTCCTTTATTATCGTAAAAAAAGCCTGTGCCAGTGCTAGTTCCGGTTAGTTTTGTACCTTGAATTTCTACTACAGAAGGGGAAGCTTGTTGGTAAATATCTTCTGCAGTAAGTTTGAATGAAGGGACTGTTTGTGTGAAATTGCAGCTACATAACGAGAAGCTAGAGAATATAATTAATGAAATTAATAGAATAATAGTAGTTGTCTTCATATATCAATCCTTCAAAAGTGCTTAATATAGGCAGTACAATAAAGTATTGCGGATTTATATGTAAGATTATACCATAAAAAAAAGCAACTATCAAGAAAAAAGTAGAAAATATTTTAATCATAACATATGTTCTGTATCGATTTTTAAATAGTACAAAAGGGAAAGGCATCGCCGTGAGGACTTCTTTACGCCGGCTAAATTGAAAACCTGCCGAGCGCGGCGGCGCCGGCACGCTTTGCCGGATAGACGTGAAGTTTGATTAGACACTACGCAAAGCAGGGTTCTGACCCCGATCTTCCTCACTATCCAAGTGCTTCATTAGCTCAGTTGCGAACCTGCCGGAGCGAGAGCGACGGCACGCTTTGCAGGATAGACGTGGCGTTTAGTCAGGCACTACGCAAAGCAGGGTTCTGACCCCAGCTCGCCTTTGGCGAGCAGTTGTATTCGCCTTCGGCGAGTGGAATGCGTTTCGCGCGTTAAAGTAACAAGGCGAATACAATATCACTGCGTCGAATGGCGCAATATCACTGTCGCACGGCGACAATATCACGCCGAGCAGGGCGAGGCATATCACTCACAAACACGATGCTCATAGCTATAACCTCCTATTGAAAAAATTTACTATATGTGCTATAATAATTTTAATGAATTGACATGGGGTGATAAAATGCAAATAATAGAATATTCCACCACTGACAATAAGAAGCACTGGCTACAAAAGCTTCGTGAATGCGAGTGGGGTGCGGGTAGGTTTCTCTGCGATATTTTGGAAAACCAAACGATATATAACCTTCTCGGCGAGAACACAAGAGTCCTTATGCTTGTCGACGGCGAGGAGCTTGTCTCCTTTTGCACGCTTGCGGAGAAGGACGACATACAGCCCACGGCTTTGACCCCTTGGATAGGATTCGTTTATACATATCCAAGCTACAGGGGACGCCGTGCGTCCGGAGAGCTTTTGAGATTTGCGGAGTCGCTTGCGCGCTCCGACGGGCAGTCTGCAGTTTATATTTCAACAAATCACATAGGACTTTACGAAAAATACGGCTATTCTTTCTTTCAGATAATGAAGGATATGAACGGCGAGGATTCGCGTGTCTATATCAAGCGTCTGTAAACAAAAGACCAACAAATTCATTTGAATTTGTTGGTCATAATTTTTCTTTACCGGTTAGATTATC
>SVQL01000020.1 GCA_015065365.1 Oscillospiraceae bacterium
GCCTTGGATGAAATCAAATCCGTCTAATTACAACCCTGCGAAGCAGGATTTCATCGCGAAAGCGATTTCATCCACCAAAGGTGGATTTCATCCGTCGAAGACGGATTTGACTGCGTGATACTCCGTTAGAGTATCACGCCATTGCGAGGGATATTTTTATGCCGTTTGGGAGAAAATAGGAATATTATGCATGAATAATATTCAAGCTTCTTGGAGCGGTGAAAAATGAGAGTAATAAAAGTAATAGAAATAATCAGCGACACGAATATAGGCGGCGCGGGGGTGCTGCTTTTAAACAGATTAAAATACACGGATCTTCAGAAATACAATACGCTGGTGCTCTTGCCAAGTGGAAGTATGCTTGTGCCGCGACTTAAATATATCGGTGTGAGATACAGAGAAATATCGGGAAACGCCGACAAATCAATGGACGTGCGGACAGTAAGAGAATACATGTCGGTTTTTAGAGAAATAAAGCCCGATATAATTAACGCACACGGCTGTCTTTCCGCACGAATTGCGGCATGGCTTTGCTGCGTGCCCATAAAAATTTGTACGCGCCACTGCGTTTTTTCCGTCCCTAAAATGTCTGTAATACGCAAGAAATGCATAGGCGCGCTTAACTCTGCGCTTTCCGATAAATTTATTGCGGTTGCTGACGCGGCAAAGCAAAATCTTTTTGAGCTTGGGGTAAATGAAAGAAAAATAGAGGTAATTATTAACGGAGCGGACGCTTTGAGAAAAATTTCTGACGCGGAGAGAGCACAAATAAGAAAGAAGCTTGGTATTTCTAGCGGAAGCACAGTGCTTGGAATATGTGCGCGTCTTGAAAAATACAAGGGGCACGAATGGTTTTTCGAGGCATTTCGCATACTGCTTGACAATGGCAACGACGTAAATGCCATTCTTATAGGCGACGGCTCGCAAAGGGAATATTTTAAAAAGCTTTGCGTGCAGTACGGAATTGAAGAAAAGGTTCACTTTATAGGCTTCGTGTCGGACGTGTCGCCGTATATGAATATAGTAGATATTAACGTAAACTGCTCCGTGGGCACGGAAACCTCGTCGCTTGCACTTTCCGAAGGAATGAGTCTTAGTATTCCCGCAGTGGTTAGCAATTACGGCGGAAATCCTTATATGATAGAGCATGGGAAAAACGGACTTGTATGTGAGTGCTACGATAGCTCCAAAATGGCAGATTATATTATTGATTTGATAAAGGATAGGGAGCTTTATCGACGAATGAGTCTTGCAGCAAGAAAGCGTTTTGAGGACGAGCTTAATGCTCGAGTTATGACAGAAAAAACAAATAAGCTCTACGATAGGCTATGTGACACCTATTATAGAGCTTAAAAATCAAAGATTTAGAATTTTTGTCGCGATGTTGAAATAGATTATAAGCGATACTGCATCGACTATCGTCGTTATAAACGGACTTGCCATTACTGCCGGGTCAAGCTTTACTCGCTTTGCGAGAATTGGCAGGGAAGCACCGACAAGCTTTGCGAGCACTATTGTAGCGAGCAGTGAGAGCGAGACGGTTAGAGCTATCTCTGCCGATACTCTGTCAAAAATCATTACCTTGGCAAACGCCGCTACTGCAAGCGCCGTACCGCAAAGGAGAGATACGCGCAGCTCCTTCCAAAGTATTTTGAAAATATTTCTCATGCGAATCTCGCCCAGAGATAGGCTGCGTATTATGGTTACCGATGCTTGCCCACCCGCGTTACCGCCCGAGCCCATAAGCATAGGGATAAAAGCCGTGAGAATAACGACCTTGCCGAGCGCTTCCTCGTAGTGAGTGATTATCGAGCCTGTGAATGCGGCGGAAATCATGAGTATTAATAGCCAAGGAACTCTCTTTATAAAGGTCTCAAAAACGCCGACCTTTAGATACGGCTTATCCGAGGGGACGATTGCCACCATCTTTTCAATATCCTCGGTTGCCTCTTGGCTTATGACGTCAAGCGCGTCGTCAACGGTTACGATACCTACGAGTCTGTTTTCGCTGTCAACGACGGGAAGTGCAAGGAGGTCGTATTTTGAAATGAGGTTTGCGACCGTTTCTTTATCGTCAGACGTTGTTGCGCTTATTACGGCGGTGTACATAATATCCTCTATGAGATCGGCTTTATCGGCGAAGAGAAGGTCGCGAAGCTCTACCCAGCCAAGGAGTCGTCTTGAGGCGTCCGTTACGTATATGACGTAGACAGTTTCCTTATCAATACCGGTTTTTCTTATATAGTCAACGGCGGCTTCAACCGTAAGATTACTTTTAATTCTGACAAATTCCGACGTCATAACGCTTCCTGCGCTTTGGTCGGAATATTTTAAAAACTTGTTTATTTCCTTACGTTGCTCGGGAGAAGAGCTTTTGAGAATTCGGGCTACGACGTTTGCGGGAAGCTCCTCGAGCATATCGACAGTATCGTCCATAGCGAGAGTATCAATGAATGCGGAAATTTCAGAGTCCTTCATGGAATCTATAATTTTTTGCTGCACCTCTGCATCAAGCTCGGCAAAAACGTCCGCGGCAATATCCTTTTTCAACATTCGGAAAACCTTTGAAAGCTGTTGGTCGTCAAGCGTTTGCAGAAAATCCGCAATGTCAACTGCGTTCATTTCGTTTACTTCGCTGATGAATTGGTTGTATTTTTTCTCATCAAGCAGCTCGTTAAGCTCGGTATAGTTCATATTGCCACCTCCTTTGACTTTACTTGATGTTATTATATACCCTAAAAGGGTAGATTGTCAATATATTTTTTCCAACAAACTGACACGATATTTATTCAAATTTGATCTTTAATAACTATTGTTTTTCTGGCTAAAACGTCAGCCTCGTGATTTAGCACGCGCAGAAAATCGTCACTGCTCTTTGCCGCCTCTGTTATTTTTAAAAAATACTCCACGTTCGTCCTGTAATAAATATACTGTTCAAGTAATTTATTGAAGGTATCTTCAGCTGTGAAGTCGTTGATTTTATCCGCTTGCTCAATGCGCTCCGAAACTTTTTTTGCCGTTTGATCGGCAAGTGAAACGCATTCGCGTAGCTTTTCTGCAAAAGCGTAATATTCGCTTACACACAGTTTTCTGTCCTTTTTTGCATCAAGCGATTTTTGGTATTCGTCCGTAATTTTTACTGTGATTTTGCACGCCGCTAAAAGTTCATTTTCGTATCCGCAGTAAATACCGCCAACCTTTTTCATATCTACTCCTGAAAAATAAAACAGAGGCGAACGGAGAAGTGCCCGAACGCGCTCTGCTTTACGAAATAATTACAGACTATATCTGCTTTTTATCTGATAACAACGCTGACTTCCTTGCCGTCTGCACTCGCCGCTGCTCTCATAACAGTGCGTATTGCCTTGGCAATTTTGCCGCCCTTTCCGATTACCATTCCCATGTCGCACTCAGCAACGTTGAGAACAAGCGTTATCTTGTTGTCTTCCTCGGTTTCGAGGACGTTGACGTCATCGGGATGATCGACAATAGCCTTGGCGATGTTGATCAAGGTTTGCTTCAAATCGGTCATCACAGTCACCCGTAAATCAGTCGATTATGTTAGACTTCTTGAGCAGGGACTTAACGGTATCAGTGGGCTGTGCACCGTTAGCGATCCACTTCTTTGCCTTCTCGCCGTCGATCTTAAGCTCGTTGGATCTGGGGTCGAAGTGACCGATCTCCTCGATGAAACGACCGTCTCTGGGAGAGCGGCTGTCCGCAACGATAACGCGGTAGGTGGGAGCCTTCTTTGCGCCCATTCTTCTGAGTCTCATTTTAACTGCCATTTTTTGTTTCCTCCAAAAATATAAAATAAATTTTATTATAAAAATCCGCTGTTCTGTTTATCAGTTAAACGGCATTTTCATTCGTTTTTTACCAAACCTTGACATTTGCTTGGGGTTTGAGAATTGCTTCATAAGCTTTCTGGTCTGATCGAACTGCTTAAGAAGCTTGTTGACCTCCTCGACGGAGGTTCCGCTTCCCGCCGCGATACGCTTTTTCCTTGAAGCGGCGAGGATTTCAGGCTTCATACGCTCGTAGGGAGTCATGGATTTGATTATCGCTTCCATGTGCGCGAGTGCCTTTTCGTCTATCTTTGCATCCTTGAGCGCTCCCGGCTTGACACCCGGCATCATACCCATGATCTGCTCAAGACTGCCCATATTTTTTAGTTGAGCGAACTGTTCAAGGTAATCGTCGAGAGTGAAGGTCGATTCACGGATTTTTTTCTCAAGCTCCGCAGCCTTCTTTTCGTCGTACGCCTGCTCAGCCTTTTCAATAAGCGAGAGCACGTCGCCCATTCCGAGAATCCTTGACGCCATTCTATCAGGGTGGAAGGGCTCGATAGCGTCGAGCTTTTCTCCCGTACCGATAAACTTTATGGGCTTTCCGGTTACGTGGCGCACCGAAAGTGCAGCACCGCCACGGGTGTCGCCGTCGAGCTTTGTGAGGATAACTCCCGTTACGTCAAGAAGATTGTTAAACGTCTCTGCAACGTTTACCGCATCCTGACCGATCATCGCGTCGATGGTAAGCAGTATCTCGGTGGGGGATACCGCCTTTTTGATATTCTGAAGCTCCGCCATAAGCTCCTCATCAATGTGAAGACGTCCGGCAGTATCTATAAATACCATGTCGTAGCCCTTTTGGATCGCGTGCTTCAAGCCCGCTTCGGCTATCTTGACGGGGGATTCCTTGTCTCCGAGAGTAAACACGGGAATACCGAGCTTTTCTCCGACGATCTCTAATTGCTTTATAGCAGCGGGACGGTAAACGTCACACGCTACAAGCAAGGGGGATTTTCCTTGCTTTTTATACATTCCCGCAAGCTTTCCCGCATGTGTGGTTTTACCCGCACCCTGCAGACCGACCATCATAACGACTGTCGGAGGCTTTGAGGATATCGTAAGCTTTGACTGTGTTCCGCCCATGAGAGCGGTAAGCTCTTCATTTACTATTTTCACTATCTGCTGGGCAGGGAGCAGGGATTCGAGAACGTCAGCACCAACCGCACGCTCGGAAACCTTGGCTATAAAGTCCTTAACGACCTTGAAGTTTACGTCAGCCTCAAGGAGCGCCAGCTTTATCTCACGCATACCGACCTTTACGTCGGCTTCCGTGAGCTTACCCTTGCTTTTGAATTTTTTGAAGGCATTTTCTAATTTTTCGCTTAAGCTTTGAAACATATTATCACCTTCCTTTTATTAAAGCACAACGCGCTTACTGCCTTATAAGCTCCGCAAGTCTTGTTATGCGCTCACGTATTTCGTCGGGAATGTCAGTGCTTGCCGATAAATTTGAAAGCTCCGTAGCTTCCTTTTCTGCGGCTTGCATCTTTTTCGCAAGACCAAGCCTTTCCTCATAAAACAGCAGCTCTTCCTCTGCCTTTTTTATTACGTCGCGAACACCCTGTCTTGAAATGTCAATTTGCTCCGCAATTTCGGAAAGAGAAAAATCTTCATTGTAGTACATGTCCATAACGGAACGCTTTCTGTCCGAGAGCAAAACGCCGTAAAAGTCCAATAAAAAGCCGATATTGAGATTTTTTTCAAACACAAAACACACACCCTTTACGAGCAAATTACCAATGTAAAGCAAAATACTTTACACAGTATATCACACAAAATTCTTTTTGTCAACACTTTTTTGGAAAAATTATATTTAAGATTTTTGTTGACATACGAACTCCGTCATGGTAAAATATAATGATAAGATATTTTGAATTTGAAAAAGAGAGGAGTGAGCGCGTCATGTCGGAAGAAAAAAGTAAAAAGCAACAATTAGATGACTTTTGGGATATTTCGTCGCTCGTTCCCCAAAAGCGGAGCTTTGCTCCTTCGTCAAAATCCGTAGAGACGGTTCTCGTTACGGACGGCGAGGAAAAAAAAGAGAGCAACGAGATAAAAATCACCCAAAGCAGTACCGTGATTGAGAGATTTATCCCACCTCATACGCCCGACGAGCTTCGTAAGCCTGTTGAGCCGTATGACGAATACGTTCCTGAAAGTCCGCTTATTCATAAGGTTTCGATATATAAAGAGCCGTCCTCATATAGCTTTTATGAGGATTTCTGCCGTACCGCAAGGCGACTTTGGAACGAGACGGCTGCAGAGCGCGAATACGTTGACTTCTTCTCATATTCTCCGCAATACAATCAGATGAGTACCGCGCAGCTTTCCTATTATCTTTGGTGGAGAGAGAACGTAAGACGAGGGGTGTATCTTAAAACCAATGTCTGCTATATCAATCTCTATACCTTTGAGCTTATAAACGTGCGTGACGTGATTGCGCCGATTGAAGCAAGAGAATTTATGATAAGAGTACTTGAAGCCTACCGCTCGGTGCTTCTCGGTACTATCCCGAAGTATATTCGTTGGATTTGCGATTTCAGTCTTATTCATCACTTACCGCCCCCTAAAGAATTCGACGTAAATCTTTTGGAAAAGGCAAGCGCCTTGAAGGAATATTTTATGTACGTTGCGGGCAATACAGCTGACGGTTGGGCGCGTATGCTTTTAAATTATTGCTCTTCTTACGACTACCGTACGAGTAAATTCGCGACTGAAGAAAATATCGCGCTCTTCGACGAGCACGTGCCGATGGCGATTGCGAGAGTGGTCGAAAAGCTGTCCGATGACGGGAAAATACTTTCGGCACTACCGTTCAACGACTGCAAAATATCCGCCAAAGCCTTTGACGGGGCTGTCTGCTCGTCGGAGAACAGATTTATCATCGACGTCGAATACTGCTCGTTTTCACGCTCGCACGAGCTGCGCTTTCTCATTGGAGATGCGGTAAAGCAAGCAGAAAATAAAATAAGAGCGCACATTTCGGTAAAGTCAAGGCTCACCGTTTATTCCTTACCGCTTGAGATTTGTCAGGTGATAAATGAGTATTTTGACAGAGCTTTGCCCGTAGTCAGAAAGTCGAGAGCAAAGGCGGAAGCACCGACGGAATACGACGTGCTTTATGACGTGCCAAGAATAAAATTCAGTATTTCAAACGCGAAAAAAATTGAGTCTGAGTCTTGGAATACTACAAGGGAGCTTGTAGGTGACCTTGAAAAAGCTACCGTTGAAGAATTACCGACGGTTGTGGAAACTGAATCGTTAATCAATGAAAATAAAGAAACGGACGATATGTCACTTCTTACATCACTCGGAGAGTATGGCGATGCTGTTCTGGCTCTTGTGAAGGGAGATATCGGTGTACTTTCAGCACTTTCGAGGTCGCAGGGCAAGCCGACGGAGGCAATAGTTGACGCTATAAACGAGATAGCCGTCTGCGCTATCGGAGACATACTGATAGAGGAAACCGACGACGGATATTCAGTAATCGACGACTACGTTGAACTTATAAATTAGGAGAAGCTTATGAACAATACGGAAAATATACAAAAGGTACCCAAGCGAATTCTTAATACTCTTATGTCCTCACTTGCGGCGGGCGTCGTACCGCGCTCGGGCGCGCCTTATATCGCAATAGGACGTAAAAATGAAATATCCGCGCTGCTTTCAGATCTTGAGGCGGTCAGCGAGGGGAGCGGAAGCATGCGCTTCGTCATAGGACGCTACGGAAGCGGAAAAAGCTTTTTGATACAGCTCATAAGGGGATATGCGCTTGAACGCGATTTTATAACCGCAGATGCCGATCTATCTCCCGAACGCCGACTTTACGGTACGGGTGGCAGCGGTGTCGCAACCTACCGCGAGCTTATAAAAAATCTCGCGTCAAAATCCTCTCCCGACGGCGGAGCCTTGCCTAAAATTATCTCAAGGTGGATAGATACTCTCAAAATCGAGATTGTGTCAGAGGGAATTGAGCCCGAAAGTCAGGAGTTCTTTATTCGTCTTAACGCACTCGTTGCAGAAAAACTGCGCGAGATTGAATTTATGGTCGGCGGCTTTGATTTTTCTCGAGTTATAACTGAGTACTACCGTTCGTTTATAGAGGAAAATGACGATAAAAAAACGGCGTGCCTGTGCTGGCTTCGCGGTGAGTTTACTACCAAAACCGAAGCAAGAGCCTCGCTCGGCTTTGGCGTGTCGGTTATCATCGACGACGATAACTGGTACGATTTTTTAAAGCTTTGGGCGGTGCTCGTAAGATTTATGGGTTATAAGGGACTTGTTGTATTTATCGACGAATGCGTAAATCTCTATAAGATAAATCACCGCGTGAGTCGCGAAAACAACTACGAAAAAATACTCGCGATGTTCAACGACACTTTGCAGGGAAGAGCGCCGGGGCTTGGTCTTATTCTCGGCGGTACGCCGCAGTTTATGGACGACACGCGGCGCGGACTTTTCAGCTACGAGGCGCTTCGCAGCCGACTTGGCGACAGCAGATACAACTCCGAGAGATTTAATAATTACATCGGTCCCGTTATAAGGCTCAAGCGTCTGACTGACGACGAGCTTTACGCACTTATATCGAGAATAAGCAAGCTCTACTGCCAGAATTATTCCTGCGAAATTCCCATTACAGATGAACAGATGGTAAGCTTTCTTGAAATATCGCTCTCCCGCGCAGGGGCTGACAATATGATAACTCCGCGTGAGATGATAAGAGACTATATGACGGTTCTTAATATCCTGCTTCAAAACCCCGACGTAAGCTTTGAGGACGTCGTGAGCGATATAAATCAAAGAAACGATACGGAGGCTCCTGCCTCGGAGGCAAGTGCAAAAAAAGCGGGAGATTTTACGGCAAACGATATTGAATTCTAACTTTAAGGAAAGGAAAGAGGTATATGACAGAGGCTGACAGAGTATTTATGAAATTTCCGCCGTTTATAAGAGAATATATTTACGCTCATTCGTGGGATTCTCTGCGTGAGGTTCAGCTCTTTGCGGCAGGCGTACTGTTTGATACAAAAAACAATCTGCTTCTTACCTCGTCAACTGCAAGCGGAAAGACGGAGGCAGCATTCTTTCCTATCATAACGGACGTTTGGAACGAGCCTTGTGAGGGTGTTTCTGTGCTTTATATAGCTCCCCTCAAAAGCCTTATAAACGACCAATTTTTCAGAATTGAGGAGTTGCTCGAGGAGAGTGGTATCCGAGTTACTCATTGGCACGGCGACGTTGCGGCAACGCAGAAGAAAAAGTTACTTGAGCAGCCTGAGGGAATATTGCAGATAACCCCTGAGTCGTTAGAAGCAATGCTCATAAACCGCTCAAACGACATACCTCGTATTTTTAAAGGACTTAAATATATAGTGATTGACGAGGTTCATACCCTTATGGGAACCGACCGAGGCAATCAGATAATATGCCAGATATCCAGAATACAGCGCCTTATCGGACGTGTTCCGAGGAGAGTAGGTCTCTCTGCAACCATAGGAAATCCCGAGCTTGCCGCAGAATGGCTTGGTGCGGGAAGTGTGGTGGAAACAAGCATATCGCCCAAAGGAAATGAGAGAATAAAATGGCGTCTCGGAATGGAGCATTTTTATATCCAGAATCCGAATTTCAATCAAACGGGAAAGGATGACGGCGCGCTCGAAAAAGCCAAGCTTGACGCGGGCTACGAGTATGCCTACGACTGCGTAAGCGGAGCAAAATCGCTCGTGTTTTCAAACTCGCGAGAGGAGACTGAATACGTTTGCGCGACCTTGCGACAGATAGCCAAGAAGCGGGGAGACAGAGACGTTTTTCTAATACACCACGGTAACCTTTCTGCGGCGCTTCGCGAGGAGGCTGAAATGAAGATGCGCGATACGGAGCAAATGGCGGTTACGTGCGCGACTGTCACTATGGAGCTTGGAATAGATATCGGCAGACTCGAGAGAGTGCTCCAAATTGATGCTCCTAATTCTGTTTCTTCGTTTTTGCAAAGGTTAGGACGCTCGGGCAGACGCGGACAGCCTCCCGATATGATGATGGTATTCAGAGAGGAAGAGCCTCTTCCGAACGCGCCCCTGCCACAGCTTATACCGTGGGGGCTTATACGCGCCATAGCCATAGTACAGCTATATATAGAGGAGCGATTTATAGAGCCACCCTCAAATAAAACTCAACCTTATAGTCTTTTGTTCCATCAGACACTCAGTATACTTGCCGCAAGGGGCGAAACGAGAGCTTCCGAGCTTGCCGAGTTCGTTTTGTCAATGCCTGCGTTCAGTCACGTTTCAAAGGAAAACTACAAGGCGCTTCTTGTTTCTATGCTTAATAACGGGCTCATAGAAATGACTGATGAAAAGGGACTTATTGCAGGAATTGAGAGTGAAAGACTTTTAAACAGCTTTAAGTTTTATGCGGTGTTTAAGGATAGTGAGGACTTTACTGTAAGGTGCGAGTCCGAGGAAATAGGAACGATTACTACACCCCCGCCCGTCGGAGACAGATTTGCTCTTGCGGGGCGCGTTTGGGAGGTAATGGAGCTTGACAGCGCAAGGCGGCTCGTGTATGTAAAGGGAGTTGAGGGCAAGATGGAAATTTCTTGGCCCGGTGACTTCGGCGAGATTCACACGCGCATACTTGAGCGAATGAGGCGAGTGCTTGCCGAGGATACGGTTTATCCGTATCTCAAGGAGAACGCCGCAAAAAGACTTGAGCTTGCAAGGCGCGTAGCAAGAAATACGGGGCTTACGGATAAGTATATCGTGCATCTTGGCGGGTATACCTACTGCATGTTCCCGTGGCTCGGAACGCGCTCTTTCAGAACACTCAGGAAGATGCTCGCAGCCGTTGCATCTCCGTTGGGGATTTCGGGCATAGATTTTGAGGGGTGCTATTACGTTACCTTCCGTATGGAGAAATCGAACGAAGAAGGACTTATTACCGCGCTTAACGCATACTTTGGAAACGGCGAGTACAGCCCATTGAATCTCGTTTCTCCCAAGGAACTCCCGTCATTTGAAAAATACGACGAATATATACCTGCGGATTTATTGAGGTATGCGTATACCGTGGATAGGCTTAACGTAAAGGAAGCCTCGCTTCGTATAAGAAATATGAGAGACGGAATTTTGCCGTGAAATCAGATTTTTTGAAAAAAATATACTTTTTTTGAAAATTCTCTTGACAATCGTCAAGGCTTGGAGTATTATATTAGCAATAGCTGTGATAAGGACAGGCAAGGATCTTGAATTTGCAGAGAGCCGTTGGTCGGTGTGAAACGGTATTTCATTCTTTTGCTAAATCACCTTTGAGCTCGCTGCCGAAAGCCTCGAGGCAAGTAGAACAGTGCGTATTCCTGCGTTAGAGGAGAGTGTATAGAAGTACACGGTGAGTGGTCGTTTGACAAAAAGAGTGGTACCGCGGAAGCTTTATGCCTTCGCCTCTTAATAGAGAGGTGAAGGCTGTTTTTATATAAAAACAACAGAATGGAGAAAATGAAATGTTGACACTTGATAAGGTTTACCATGCTGCGTTCGCGCTTAAGGACGTGATCAGAGAAACTGCTCTGATACCGTCTCCTAAGCTCAGCACCGAAAATAACGTTTTTCTGAAGACGGAAAATTTGCAGGTGACCGGCTCGTTTAAGGTAAGAGGCGCGGGATATATGATATCTCAGCTCAGCGACGAGGAAAAGGCGAGAGGTGTTATTGCCTGCTCGGCAGGAAATCACGCGCAGGGCGTTGCTCTCGCTTCCGCAAAATACGGCATAAAGTCTATAATCTGCTTGCCCGACGGCGCACCTATATCAAAGGTTGAGGCGACAAAGGGATACGGTGCTGAGGTCGTTATGGTGAAGGGAGTTTACGATGACGCTTATAAGCATGCGCTTGAGCTTCGCGATAAAATGGGCTATACATTCGTGCACCCCTTTGACGACGATAACGTAATAGCAGGCCAGGGAACTGTCGGACTTGAAATACTTAACGAGATCAAGGAGCTTGACGCAGTTGTCGTGCCGATTGGTGGCGGTGGACTTATATCGGGAATCGCTTACGTCATAAAGCATCTTGCACCTCACGTGAAGGTGTATGGCGTTCAGGCGGCAGGCGCGCCCAGTATGTATAATTCCGTAAAAGACGGCAAAAAAGAAAGACTCGCTTCCGTTTCTACTATTGCCGACGGTATAGCGGTTAAGGAGCCGGGGGAGAATACCTTTAAGCTTGTATCCGAATACGTTGACGAGATAGTTACGGTTACCGAGGGCGAGATATCCTCCGCGATACTTGCGCTCATCGAGCAGCATAAGATGATAGCAGAGGGGGCGGGAGCTGTTTCCGTTGCGGCGGTTATGTTCAATAAACTGCCCATAAAGAACAAAAATGTGGTTTGCGTTGTTTCGGGAGGTAATATTGACGTTACCATACTTTCAAGAGTTATAGAAAGAGGACTTCTTACCTCGGGAAGAACCTGCAATCTTTGCGTCGAGCTTATGGATAAGCCCGGTCAGCTTCAGCAGGTTTCCGCTATAATCGCAAGCCTTGGCGGAAACGTAATTTCCGTACACCACGAGCGCGCAAGCGAGAAAATGGATATAAACGGTTGCTATTTAAGAATAGTTCTTGAAACGAGAAATTACGAGCACATTGACGATATTACTGCGGCGCTTACGGCGGCAGGGTTCAGACTTGTTTAATAATTCACATAATTACTTAAAAGGAGAGATATTATGGAAAAGATATATACTAAAAACGCGCCCGACGCAATCGGACCTTATTCACAGGCTGTAAAAGCAGGAGGGTTTGTTTTCACCTCCGGCCAGATAGCTATCAACCCCGCAAGCGGAGCGGTTGAGGCAAAAACTATTGAGGACCAGACGGAGCAGGTCTGTAAGAATCTTTGTGCGGTTCTTGAAGCGGCGGGAACGTCCGTTGAAAAGGCGGTAAAGACCGTTTGCTTCCTTGCGGACATGAACGATTTTGCGGCATTTAACGAGATTTACGGGAAATATTTTGTATCAAAGCCCGCAAGAAGCTGTGTTGCAGCAAAGCAGCTTCCCAAAAATGTTCTCGTTGAGGTAGAGGTTATTGCTGAAATATAACAAATATTTTGTTATCGTGCTTTAAAATATTTTTGTTGGCGAAATAAAATTGTACAAAATATATCAAAATACAAAAGATTTCGCATTTCTCTTGACAAAAAGCGGTTTTTGTGATAAAATATCCGCAATAAGTTTTTATTATAATGTAGTGCTTTGAAGGGAAGCAGTAGTTTGCAGAGCATTTTCAGAAAGTCGGCGGTTGATGTGAGCCGATAATGCGAGCTTATGAATCTCATCCCCGAGCTTCCGCTTGAAGGCAAGGTCTTGTTGCTGTGTAGGTGCGGACGGAATGTTCCCGTTATCATGGACAGCCTTACTGATTGGTGAGGACAGAGTGGCATTTATTGCAAGTAAGAGTGGTACCGCAGAGAGTTTTCAGACCTTTGTCTCTTGAAATATAAGAGATAAGGGTCTTTTTTGATAACTATTGAAAATAAAGAGTTAAGGAGAGAAAGATGATTTTAAACGGTTCTGAAATTCTTGTAAAGGTTTTACTTGAGCAGGGCGTTGATACCGTATTCGGTTATCCGGGCGGCTCGGTTTTGAATATTTACGACGCGCTTTACAAGAACAGCGACAAAATATGTCACGTGCTGACTGCTCACGAGCAGGGCGCGGCGCATGCGGCTGACGGATACGCAAGATCAACGGGAAAGACGGGCGTCGTTATCGCTACGAGTGGTCCCGGTGCAACCAATTTGGTAACGGGTATTGCGACGGCTTATATGGACAGTGTTCCTATGGTTGCGATAACAGGTAACGTTCCGACACCTCTTATAGGCTGCGATAGCTTTCAGGAGGTATACATAGCGGGAATTACCATGCCGATTACCAAGCATAATTTCGTGGTAAGAAGAGTAGAGGATCTGGCTGACACACTGCGAGCTGCATTCAAAATCGCGGCGAGCGGCAGACCTGGACCTGTGCTTGTGGATATTCCCAAGGACGTTACGGCTAACAAAACGACCTATACGCCTCAAATGGCGCAGCCAATAAAGGCGGAAACTGATATTGTCGGAAATATAGCAGAGGTTGCGGACCTTATAAATAAGGCAGAGCGCCCGTTTATTTATTTCGGCGGCGGAGTTCGTTTGTCGGGCGCGGGAGATGAGCTGCGCGAGCTTATAAGCAAAGCGGATATTCCTGCGGCGTATACGCTTATGGCGGCAGGTATTCTCGGACACGGCGAAAAGAATAACCTCGGTCTTATAGGAATGCATGGCTTTTATTCTGCTAACTGTGCGGCAAACCGTGCCGACCTTATGATTGCCGTAGGTACTCGCTTTAGTGACAGAGTTGCTCTTAACACGCAAAAATTCGGACATAACGCGAAGATAGTACATATCGATATCGACCCCGGTGAGATAGGCAAGAACGTTCCCGTTGATTACAGCATCGTAGGCGACGTAAAGGTTGTACTTACGGAGCTTCTTAAGCACGTTAAGACTACTACACATCCCGAGTGGAGTGAACAGATTTGCAAGTGGCGTCTTGACGACTACGTTCCCGAGGACTCTGATATCGAGCTCAAGCCTCACCAGATAGTAGGCAAGACATGTGAGCTTGCGGGCGAGGAAGCGATATATGTTACCGACGTCGGTCAGCATCAGATGTGGGCGGCGCAGTTTACAAAGCACGTTCGTCCCAATAATTTCTTGACCAGCGGCGGTCTCGGTACTATGGGCTACGGCTACGGTGCGGCAATTGGCGCAAAGATGGCGCATTCCGACGTTCCCGTGATCCACTATACGAGTGACGGCTCGCTTCACATGAATCTTAACGAGCTTTGCACAGCGGTAAGCTACAAGCTTCCTGTTATAACCGTTATTCTCAACAATGCGGTGCTTGGAATGGTAAGACAGTGGCAGGCATCCTTCTACGACCGTAGATTTTCACAGAGCCAGCCCGAGCGAGTTACGGATTACGTAAAGGTTGCAGAGGCGTTTGGCGCAAAGGGCTACCGTTGCTTCAACATTGCAGAATATGAGGCTGCATTGGCGGAGGCTCTTAAGTCTGACGGACCTGTTTGGATAGAGTGCGTCATCGACCGCGAAGAAAAGGTTCTTCCCATGATTCCGAGCGGCGGAACGGTCAATGATACGATTTCGAAGTAAGGAGGAGGACAGATGAAAAAGCAATGCATGGTTATCCTCGTTGAAAACAACGCGGGTGTTCTCGCAAGAGTCAGCTCGCTATTTATGCAGAGAGGATTTAATATTGATTCTCTTACGGTTTCCTCTACTGAAAATCCAAAGATTTCAAGAATTACCGTTATGACAACGGGAGACCAGAAAAACTTCAGCCAGATAATGAAGCAGACAAAGAAGCTCGTTGAAACGAAAATGATATTTGCCGTTGAGCCTTCGTTCAGTCTTATTCAGGAGCTTTTGCTCGTTAAGATATCGACTGCCGATGCGGATATTGAAGCCTTGAAGGGTATCGTTAAGAAATTTGGCGCGGCTATGGTTGATATCACGTCGGGTTGTCTTATAGTTGAGCTTGCGGCGTCGTCGCAGGTGATTGACGATTTCCTTGAAGCGATTTGTGACTTCAAGATGCTTGAGATGTGCCGTTCGGGCGCAATAGCAATGGAACGCGGAGACGTTCTTTACGAATTAAATTAACCGTATAAGCGGCTAAAATAAAAAATAATTTATTTAATACAAGGGAGATTAAAAAATGATTACCAAGTACTATGATTCCGATTGTAACCTTTCCATTCTTGACGGCAAGACCGTTGCCGTTATCGGCTTCGGAAGCCAGGGACACGCTCACTCAATGAACCTCGCAGAGAGCGGAGTAAACGTAGTCGTAGGTCTTCGCAAGGGAAGCGGACACTGGCAGAAGGCGGCTGATTTCGCTGCAACTCACCCTAATTTCAAGGTTATGGAGGTTGAGGATGCTGCAAAGGCTGCTGACCTCGTTATGATGCTCGTTCCCGATGAGCTTGCTGCTGATATTTACAACAAGCAGGTTGCTCCTAACATGAAGGACGGCGACGTTCTTATGTTCGCTCACGGATTCAACATTCACTTTAACTTCATTCAGCCCGCTAAGAACATAGACGTTATCATGGTTGCCCCCAAGGGACCCGGACATACCGTAAGAAGCCAGTATCAGGAGGGCAAGGGAGTTCCCAGCCTTATCGCTATCCATCAGGACTACACTGGCAAGGCTAAGGAGTACGCTCTTGCATACGCAAGCGGAATCGGAGCAGGCAGAGCAGGTATTCTCGAGACCTCGTTCAGAGAGGAGACCGAGACCGACCTCTTCGGTGAGCAGGCAGTTCTTTGCGGCGGTGTTACCGAGCTTATGAAGGCAGGCTTTGATACTCTCGTTGAGGCAGGCTACGAGCCCGAGATGGCTTACTTTGAGTGTATCCACGAGATGAAGCTCATCGTTGACCTTATCAACAACGGCGGATTTGCTATGATGAGATATTCTATCTCCAACACCGCAGAGTACGGTGATTACAGAACCGGTAAGAGACTTATCACCGAGGAGACTCGCAAGGAGATGAAGAAGGTTCTTGAGGAGATTCAGAACGGTACCTTCGCATCTGAGTTTATGACCGAGTTCTCGTCGGGCAGAAAGGCTAAGTTCCTTGCAACCCGCCGCAAGGAGAGCGAGCACAAGCTCGAAAAGACGGGCGCAGAGCTTCGTCAGATGATGAGCTGGCTCAAGAAGTAATTTAAAACGTTTAATATTTTAGGGAAGCTCCCATGTGGGAGTTTCCCTAAAAGAGGATAGAGAAGCAATTTTGTTTTTTGTGTCGGCAAGGCTTTTTGACGGTTTGAGCCTGCTTGAAAAAATATTTTAAACCGCAGTAGAACAGTTAATTTTGCAAATAACGGATATTCCGATACTTATATATTTGGTTTTTATCGAATACGATACGGGGAGGATTTGAGATGAAGAGAAGAAACCGAAAAGTGCTATATTTGGTCGAACTGGCTATGCTCGTTGCTCTAGTTGTTGTATTACAGATATTCGGCGGTTTTTTTAAGATAGGTACTTTTTCATTGTCGCTGGTTCTTGTTCCCATAGTAATAGGCTCTATACTGCTTGGTGCCAAGGGCGGCGCGATACTCGGCGGAGTATTTGGTCTTGTGGTCGTTATACAGTGTGCAACCGGCATTGATCCGGGCGGAGCAATACTCATAGCGGTCAATCCCTTCCTCACGGTTCTTTTGTGTATGCTGAAGGGTATAGCGGCAGGATTTGTTCCCGGGGTGATTTACAGAGCGATAATAAAGAAAAATCAGGAGTCACACGCAAGAATGGCGGTAGCATCTGTTCTTGCCGCAGTTTCTGCACCTGTTGTAAATACGGGGATTTTTATAATAGGACTTTCTACCTGCTTTAACAGTACGCTTATTGAATGGGCGGGTGGAACAAACGCATTGGTTTATATTATAACGGGACTCGTTGGAGTTAATTTTTTAATAGAGCTTTTTATCAATATAGTTGTTGCTCCTGCAATATCAACTATAATTAAGGTTGCTACAAAAAATATAACTCAATAATTTGATTTTTAAAGGAGAAGTTTTATTATGTCACTTCGTTCAGATAACGTAACAAAAGGCGCAGAAAGAGCGCCTAACAGAAGCTTGTTTTATGCGATGGGCTACACCAAGGAGGAGCTTGAGCGCCCCCTTATCGGTGTCGTCAGCGCACACAGCGAAATAGTTCCCGGACACGTTCACCTTGATAAGATAGCAGAGGCTGTTAAGGCAGGAGTAAGAATGGCTGGCGGTACGCCCGTGCTTATTCCGTCTATCGGCGTTTGCGACGGAATCGCTATGGGACACACGGGAATGAAATATTCTCTTGCAAGCCGCGAGCTTATTTGCGACAGCGTTGAGACCATGACTATGGCGCATCAGCTTGACGGACTTGTGCTTATTCCTAACTGTGATAAGATAGTTCCCGGTATGGTAATGGCGGCGGTAAGAATGAACGTTCCCGCTATCGTTTGCAGCGGCGGACCTATGCTCGCGGGTAAATACGACGGCGAGGAGGTAAGCCTATCCAAGCTCTTTGAGGCAGTTGGCGCTTATAAGGCTGGAATGATCGACGGCTGTAAGCTTGAGGAATGTGAGACAGGTGCTTGCCCCGGCTGCGGAAGCTGCGCGGGAATGTATACCGCAAACAGTATGAACTGCCTTTGCGAGGCAGTTGGAATTGCGCTCCCCGGCAACGGTACTATCCCCGCGGTAAGCAACAAGAGAACTATACTTGCAAAGCATGCGGGTATGGCTATCATGGAGCTTGTAAGAAACAACATCTGCGCTCGCGATATAATCAACGAGAAATCAATACAGAACGCACTTGCTTGTGATATGGCACTCGGTTGCAGCTCGAACAGCGTGCTCCACCTTTTGGCGATCGCTAACGAGGCAGGTGTTCACCTTGACCTCAATCTGTTCAACCAGATGAGCGCAAAGGTTCCGAACCTCTGCCACCTTGCTCCCGCAGGCTCGACGCATATGCAGGACCTTGACGCCGCAGGCGGAATACCCGCAGTTCAGGCAGAGCTCGTAAAGAAAGGCTTGCTTGATACCTCGGCACTTACCGTTACGGGTAAGACCTTGGGTGAAAATATAGAGGGTGCGTATATTAAGGATCACAACGCAATACGCTCTATTGATAATCCTTACAGCGAAACGGGCGGAATACAGATACTCTGGGGTAACATCGCACAGAAGGGCTGTGTAGTTAAGAGAAGCGCGGTTGCTCCCGAAATGCTCAAGCATAGCGGCAGAGCGCGCGTATTCAACTCCGAGGATGAGGCGATTGCTGCGATTTACGCAGGTAAGATAGTTGACGGCGATGTCGTAGTTATAAGATATGAAGGACCTAAGGGCGGTCCCGGAATGAGAGAAATGCTCAATCCTACGAGCGCGCTTGCAGGAATGAAGCTTGACAAGACCGTCGCGCTCATAACCGACGGACGCTTCTCCGGAGCAAGTCGCGGTGCATCTATCGGACACGTTTCTCCCGAAGCGGCTGACGGCGGTAATATCGCGCTTATCGAGGAGGGCGATATCATTGAGATCGATATTCCCGGCGCATCCGTAAACGTTCTTGTAAGCGACGAGGAGCTTGACGCAAGACGTGCGAAATACGTAGCGCCTGAGCCTAATGTAAAGACGGGCTGGCTTGCGAGATACGCAAAGCTGGTTAGCAGTGCTGACGTTGGCGCGATAATGAAGAATTTTTAAGTAAAGGTATATTACGCTATGAATAATTATAACAAATATACAAGACAGTATTTTCCCGCTCCCGCATCTGGGTGCAAGTGGGCAGAGAAAAACTACATAACAGAGCCGCCCGTTTGGTGCTCGGTAGACCTTCGTGACGGAAATCAGGCGCTTATTATCCCCATGAGCCTTGAAGAAAAGCTTGAGTTTTTCAAGCTCCTCGTAAAAATCGGCTTTAAAGAGATCGAGGTAGGCTTTCCTGCTGCTTCCGAAACTGAATATAAATTTCTCCGTACTCTTATTGAGGAGGACCTCATTCCCGACGACGTTACCGTTCAGGTGCTTACTCAGTCAAGAGAGCATATTATAAAGAAGACTTTTGAGAGCCTTAAGGGCGCAAAGAACGCAATAGTTCACCTTTATAATTCCACGTCTGTGGCACAGCGCGAGCAGGTCTTCAAAAAGTCCAAAGAGGAAATTATTGATATTGCAGTAAGCGGAGCAAAGCTCTTTAAGAAATACAGCGAGGAAATGGGAGTTAATTACAGATATGAGTATTCTCCCGAGTCCTTTACGGGAACGGAGCCAGAGTTCGCGCTCGAAATTTGTAACGCTGTACTTGACGTTTGGCAGCCGACTCCCGATAAAAAGGTTATAATCAACCTTCCCGTAACCGTTCAGGTTTCCATGCCTCACGTTTACGCAAACCAGGTTGAGTATATGAACGACAACCTCAAATACCGTGAGAACGTAATCATTTCCTTGCACCCTCATAACGACAGAGGCTGTGCAGTCGCTGACGCTGAAATGGGACTTCTTGCAGGCGGTGACAGAATTGAGGGTACTCTTTTCGGAAACGGAGAAAGAACGGGTAACGCCGATATCGTTACTATTGCTCTTAATATGTTTGCGCAGGGCGTTGATCCGGGGCTTGATTTCTCGGATATGCCTACTGTTACCGAGCTTTACGAGAGAGTTACCAGAATGTCCGTTTACGACAGAACTCCTTATGCAGGTAAGCTTGTGTTTGCCGCATTCTCCGGCTCGCATCAGGATGCTATTGCAAAGGGTATGAAGTGGCGCGATGATCACGACTGCCGTTATTGGACAGTTCCTTATCTTCCTATCGATCCTACGGATGTTGGCAGAGAGTACGAAAGTGACGTAATCAGAATAAATTCTCAGTCCGGCAAGGGCGGAATAGGTTATCTGCTTGAGCATAACTTCGGTTACGTTCTTCCCGCAAAGATGCGCGAGGACGTGGGATACACCGTCAAGGGATATTCCGATCGCTCACACAAGGAGCTTTCTCCTGCGGAGGTGCTCGACATATTCCAGAAGGAGTACGTTGGAATCAATGCTCCTGTTGAGCTTGTTGATTACCATTTCGTACGTCGCGGAGAAACTATAAAGGCGATAGTTACGATAAATCAAAACGGAGAGACCTATGACATATCCGCAGAGGGTAACGGACGTCTTGACGCAGTAAGCAACGCAATCAAGAAGCATCTTTGTATTGATTACACCAACCTTACCTATACCGAGCATGCTCTTACCTCGGGCTCTACCTCCAAGGCAGTTACGTACGTAAGTATTACCTTTGGTGACGGCAAGACCGTTTGGGGCGCAGGCGTACACGACGATATTATTGCATCGTCCATCTGTGCTTTGATGTGTGCTATAAACAGAAAAATCGCAAAATAATTTATAAAAACGGAGGCGAATTGACATGGGAATGACAATGACCCAGAAGATATTGGCGGCTCACGCGGGACTTGATTCCGTAAGAGCGGGCCAGCTTATTATGGCAAAGCTTGATCTGGTGCTTGGAAACGACATCACCTCTCCCGTTGCTATCAATGAATTTAAGAAAAACGGCTTTGAGAGTGTGTTCGATAAGGATAAAATTGCTCTCGTAATGGACCACTTTGTTCCTAACAAGGACATAAAGGCGGCTCAGCAGTGTAAGCAGTGCCGCACGTTCGCAAAGTGCTTTGATATTTCAAACTACTACGACGTTGGCGATATGGGAATCGAGCATGCGCTTCTTCCCGAAAAGGGCTTGGTTGGCCCCGGAGAGCTTGTTATAGGCGCAGATTCTCATACGTGTACCTACGGCGCTCTCGGCGCTTTCTCGACGGGTGTCGGAAGTACCGATATGGCTGCGGGAATGGCAACAGGCGAGGCTTGGTTCAAGGTTCCGTCCGCTATAAAGTTCGAGCTTACGGGCAAGCTTCGGCCGTTCGTTTCGGGTAAGGACGTTATCCTTTACATAATAGGAAAGATCGGCGTTGACGGTGCGCTTTACCGCTCTATGGAGTTTACGGGCGAGGGACTTGCGTCTCTTTCTATCGACGACAGACTCTGTATGGCTAATATGGCTATCGAGGCAGGCGCTAAGAACGGCATATTTGAGGTTGACGACGTAACCCTTGAGTACGTAAAGGGCAGAGTGAACAGAGAGTTTACCGTATATAAGGCTGACGAGGACGCTGAGTACGACGAAACGTACGTAATTGACCTCGCTGCAATTGAGCCTACGGTTGCTTGTCCTCACCTTCCCGAGAATACCAAGGACGCTCGCGAGCTTTCCGATATCGTTCCCGACCAGGTGGTTATCGGCTCTTGCACCAACGGAAGAATTTCCGATATGCAGGCGGCGGCTGAAATATTTGAGGGTAAGCACGTTGCAAAGGGAGTAAGATGTATCATTATCCCCGCAACACAGTCTATTTACAAGGAATGCATCAAGCGCGGATATATCGATACGTTTATTGATGCGGGCTGTGTCGTTTCCACTCCTACCTGCGGCCCTTGCCTTGGCGGTTACATGGGAATCCTTGCCGAGGACGAGGTTGCGGTTGCT
>SVQL01000021.1 GCA_015065365.1 Oscillospiraceae bacterium
ACTTAGTCGGTTATTTTAACGCAAAGGGTCCACCCGTTCCCATTCCGAACACGGAAGTTAAGCTTTGCAGTGCCAAAAATACTTGGCTGGCGACGGCCCGGGAAAATAGGTCATAGCCGACATCAAGGGATACTTTAGTATCCCTTTTTTCTTTTTATCATGCCGAAATTGCATTTCAAGAGTTATTCCTTGACAAGGCGCTTCGAAAATGGTATAATTAATGATGTAATTAACACAATGAATGCACTGTGAGGTGAATTTATGTTTCATATACTTGTAGTTGACGACGACAAAAATACGCGGCTTCTGCTTAAAGCTGTGCTTGAAAATGCAAATTACACAGTTACTACTGCGACCAACGGCGAGGATGCGCTTGGAGTGTTGGATAAGGAGCACATTGATTTAGTCGTGCTCGACATAATGATGCCCTGCATGGACGGCTATGAGTTTACGCGAATTTTGCGCGAGGCTCAAAACAATCTGCCCATACTTATGGTTTCGGCAAAGCAGCTTCCTGCGGACAAGCATAAGGGCTTTATGGTCGGTACGGACGACTACATAACAAAGCCCGTTGACGACGAGGAAATGCTATACAGAATAAAAGCGCTTTTGCGCCGCGCAAAGATAGCAAATGAGAGAAAAATCGTCATCGGTGACGTGATTTTGGACTATGATTCCTTTACCGTTACGCGAGGCGACGAGGTTCAGGAGCTTCCTCAAAAGGAATTTTTGCTCTTATATAAGCTTCTTTCCTATCCCGGCAAGATATTTACACGAATACAGCTTATGGACGAGATATGGGGAAGTGACAGCGACACGGGCTGGGAAACGGTTACCGTACATATCGGCAGACTCCGCAAGAGATTTGAGGGGTGGACGGAATTTGAAATTGAATCCGTTCGCGGACTTGGATACAAGGCGGTGAAGAAGGTATGAAAAAAATTCCGCAGATGAAGCTGACGACCTTGAGACTCAAGAAAAAAATTAAAAAGGAGCGCTTTTCGCTGACGCTTTCTTTTACGTTGGTCGTTTTGCTTGTGCTTTTCGCGTCTTTGGCAATAGCCTCGCTGACGGTTTATCTTCTTGCCTATTTTGGGGCAATCGGAAGCCTTGACGGTCCTGACGCGGGCTACATAATTCTTTTTATGACGGTCATCAGTACGATAATCGGACTTACCGGCGCATTTCTTATTGGTAAAATTCCTTTAAAGCCCGTAAACCGTTGGATAAATAATATGAACAGGCTTGCCGAGGGAGATTTTAACGTAAGAATGAGCTTCGGCAAGCCCTTTGGTAAAGCACCTGCCATGGTTGAGCTTTCAGATAGCTTTAACAAGCTCGCCGAGGAGCTGCAAAAGACCGAGATGCTTCGTAGCGACTTTATCAATAATTTCTCGCACGAGGTAAAGACTCCTATTGTATCTATCGCGGGGTTTGCAAAGCTTTTAAAGCGCGGCGACCTTACGGAGGAGCAGAGAATACAGTATCTTGACGCAATTGAGGAGGAGTCTATGCGACTCTCTTATATGGCGACCAACGTGCTTAATCTGACCAAGGTTGAAAACCAGACTATACTGACGGAAATCTCCGAGTTTAATCTCTCCGAGCAGCTTCGCTCGTCCGTTTTGCTCCTTGAAAGCAAGTGGGCGAAAAAGGACATTGATTTACAGCTTGATTTTGACGAATATACCGTTGAGGGAAATGAGGAGATGCTCAAGCAGATCTGGATAAACCTCATTGATAACGCTGTTAAATTCGTGCCGTACGGTGGAGTTATATCAATAGATATTGAAAGCTCGGAAAAGATTCTTACCGTATGCATCAGTAATACGGGAGAGGATATTCCCGCTGACAAGCTCGAAAAAATCTGGCGTAAGTTTTATCAGGTAGATGAGTCGCATTCTTCCGAGGGTAATGGAATAGGTCTTGCGATAGTTAAGCGAATTACCGATCTGCACGGCGGAACCGTTGACGTAAAAAGTGAGGGCGGGACGACATCGTTTTATATCCGATTACCCCAAAAACAGTAATTTTAAAGCATTGGATAGTTATTTATTTTTTGTAAAATAATTGACAATGGTAAATTGATATGTTATAATTATGTGAAAGAAATTTTCGCGAGGTGTTTTATAATGAATCAGAAAAAGCTTAATTTGATTTTGACGATTTTATGTGCTGCTTTTGCCGTACTGTTCTTGGTTTTGCTGATATGCGGTATAGCAATTGAGTTTACATATACGCTTACCAAGGTTATGATGATAATTGTTGCGGTTTTCAGCCTTATCTTGGCGGCAGAGCTTGCTTTTCTCGTTTGGTTTGGCGGTAAGGGAGTTAAGCCTAATTATTTCCTTTACGACAGCTCTATCAACAAGAACGTTAGCGTAGACAAGCTTACGCTTCAGGTTGTCAGCAGAAGAATGGACAGATATTTCTCGGAATACGCGTCTTCCGAAGGAAAGCTTTGGACGGACGGCATACTTGATAACCCTGAACTGGATATGGAGGACGCATTCAAGCCCATAGTTGCGTATAAGCTTCTTTTTGACCTTGCTGACAGAGATATTGAGAAGGGTTGGAAGTGCTTTGAATTGGCTTCTGTCGAGACCGTTGACTTTGTTTGCCGTGGACTTGAGATGAACGGTGAGAATGAGATCGCAGGAAATCTTCGCAAGATGAAGGCTATTCAGCCTTTCCAAATAAAGTACGTAAGAGATTATCTTGTAAGCAACGCTAATTATTTGCAGACCAAGATGATGATGTACGTTCGAGATAATATTGAAAAATTCAATTGACTTGTGTAAAATAAACAATTGCCGTGCAGAATTTTCTGCACGGTAATTTTCTTCATATCTCTTGAAAAAAATAAAAATTTGTGATAAAATATTATGAATGGACTTGTAGGAGGAAATATGCTCTATATCAGTATTGCAGGACTAAAGATACGAATTGAAAATAAATACCAATACGTTGAGAGACTGTGTAGCTCTTACGTTTGCGAGCCGACTGAAAACGTCGATATTGAGGTGTCGGTTAGTGAGGAGCTGATAGATGCGGAAATAAGTATTGCAGAGATACAGGTTTCCAGAGGATACGCCGAGGCTATATGCATATACCGCGATATTTGCCGTCGTTTGCCGCTTGAATACAACGCATATCTCTTTCATAGTGCAGTTATTGAGTACGGTGGAGAAGCCTTTGCTTTCGCTGCAAAAAGCGGGACGGGTAAGTCTACGCATATCTCTCTTTGGAAAAAGCATTTTGGAGATGGCGTTCACGTTGTAAACGGTGACAAGCCTATTTTAAGGTTTGAGGAGGACGGACGTCTTTACGCATACGGAACTCCGTGGTGTGGCAAGGAGGGCTGGCATACAAATACCAAAGCTCCCCTAAAGGCAATATGCTTCGTTGAACGCGCAGAACAAAACCAAATAAGGCGAATCGGTGCGGACGAGGCGGTAATGCGAATATTCCACCAGATACTTACTCCGTCGGATATGGAAACGGTTGACGCGCTGTTCCCGCTTCTTGACAGAACACTCCGCGAGGTGCCTTGCTACGTTCTCGGCTGTAATATTTCCGAGGAAGCGGCAGAGGTTGCCTATAACGGAATGAAATAAAAACAAAGTGAGGAAAAAATAATGAAAATAAAGAACGGATTTGTTGCAAAGGAAATAGCAGGACAGTACGTAGTGGTTGCGCTCGGTCAGGCAAGCAAGATATTTAACGGAATAATCAAGCTCAACGAGAGCGGCAAATTTATCTGGGATATGCTCGTTGTAGGAGCAGAGAAGCAGGATATAGTTGATGCGCTTCTCGGTGAGTATGAGGTTGACGCGGCGATTGCAGAGGCGGACGTTGAGAAGTTTATAAATGAGTTAAAGGGAGCAAATATACTTGAATAACGGCGAATTTTATCTTGCGGATGCAATAGAGGTAATAGAAGAGGTGCTTGCAAGCGGAGGCGATTTCCGTATGTATCCGAAGGGAACGAGTATGCTTCCTCTTATAGTGCAGACGAGAGATTCCGTTGTTTTGACTCGTGGCTTAGATATTCCCGCGAAAAAACACGATATTGCGTTTTATCGCCGCAAAAACGGGCAGTTCGTTTTGCACAGAGTCATGGAAATATGTGACGACGGCACTTATACGATGTGCGGAGATAATCAAACCGATCTTGAGCGCGGAATAGAAAAGGAACAGATAATAGCATACGTATCCGGACTTTACAGAAAAGAAAAGGCAGTAAAGATGGACGGATTTCTTTACTTGTGTTACGTATTTTTTTGGAGCAAAATGCCAATTCGTAAATGTTTCTTTTTTATGAGAAGAGTGAAAGGAAAGCTTGCCAGAATTTTTCGCAGGATATTTCCCAAACGCTCTTGACGGCATCGACAGAATATGATATAATATTCGGGATAAAGAGTTCATTGGAGGTATAGCTATGAAAATGCTTTTCAAAAATGCCAAAATGTATAAAAACGGCGTTTTTATCTGTACCGATGCTGTTTTTGACGGCGAACACTTCAATATCCTTGGCGACGGTATCTATGATACCGATATTGCTGATTTTACTATTCATAATAATTGTTATATTTTACCCGGCTTTTGTGATGTACATGTACATTTTCGCGAGCCGGGCTATTTATATAAAGAGGATATTGCAAGTGGATCGGCTGCTGCGGCACACGGCGGATATACGGCAGTATGTACCATGCCAAACCTTATTCCTACGCCCGATTCAAGAGAAAACCTTGACGTGCAGCTTAGGGCTATAAAGGATAAGGCAACGGTAGCGGTTTTGCCATTTGGTACGATAACCAAGGGAGAGAAGGGCGAAGCTCTTTCGGATATTGAGAGAATAGCTTGTGACGTTGTTGGCTTTTCCGATGACGGTAAGGGTGTGCAATCCGAGGATATGATGCTCGACGCTATGGTTAGAGTCAAAGCGGCAGGTAAGATAATTTCCGCGCACTGCGAGGAAAATTCCTTGCTTCGAGGCGGATATATTCATGACGGTGAGTACGCAAGCGTGCACGGACACAGAGGTATCTGCTCGGAGAGCGAGTGGGCACCTATAAAAAGGGATATCGAGCTTGTGAAAAAGACGGGCTGTCCTTATCACGTCTGCCATATTTCCACGAAGGAAAGCGTTGAGCTTATAAGAAGCGCAAAGGCAGAGGGCGTAGACATTACCTGTGAAACCGGACCGCATTATCTCGTGTTTAATGATATGGACTTGCTTGAAGAAGGTCGTTTTAAAATGAATCCGCCGATACGCTCGGAGGAGGACAGACTCGCACTTGTCGAGGGTATCATTGACGGAACGATAGATGCAATAGCTACCGACCATGCACCTCACTCTGCAGAGGAAAAGGGCATGGGACTCGAAAAGAGCCTTATGGGGGTCGTAGGTCTTGAGACGGCTTTTGCGGTGATCTACACAAAGCTTGTAAAGACAGGAGTGATCTCTATGGAAAGACTTGTTGAGCTTATGTCGGAAAAACCGAGAAAGCGTTTTAATATCACTACGGATGTTGGATTTACGGTATTCAGCTGTGATAATGAATATGAGGTCAATACCAATAAATTTTTGTCGAAGGGTAAGAGCACGCCGTTTGACGGAATGAAGCTTTACGGCGAGTGCTTACTGACAGTTTACGGCGGCAAGGCAGTCTACGTAAAAAAGTGAGGTAAGAGAGGTAGAAAATGAAGGAAGTAATTTATACGGTTGAGAGTAACGTTGCTCTTACGGACAGCGTTTACAGAATGGTGATGGCAGGGGATACCTCTGCTATTACGGGCGCGGGACAGTTTGTCAACGTAAAGCTTGACGGGCAATATCTTCGCCGCCCCATATCAATATGCGATTATGACGAGAATACCTTGACGCTGATCTACAAGGTCGTTGGAATCGGCACGGAAAAGATGAGCGCTATGAAGGCGGGAGAAAAGCTCAATATTCTTACGGGGCTTGGAAACGGCTACGATCTTTCTTTGTCCGGAGACGCGCCTCTGCTTGTAGGTGGCGGAGTTGGAGTTCCCCCACTTTATAAGCTTTGCAAGCTTTTAAAGGCAGAGGGTAAAAAGGTCACCGTAATTCTTGGATTTAATACGAAATCTGAAATATTCGCGGAGAAGGATTTTGCCGAGATTGCCGATAAGGTGATAGTTACTACGGTTGACGGCTCCTACGGAGTGAAGGGTTTCGTTACCAACGCACTTGCAGAAGTTGATTATACTTACGTTTATACCTGCGGTCCTCTCCCTATGCTTAAGGCTCTTGCGGGCGCTACTGAGGTGAGCGGTCAGTATAGCCTTGAGGAAAGAATGGGCTGTGGCTTTGGCGCATGCATGGGCTGTAGCTGTAAGACCTTGCTTGGAAATAAGCGCATTTGTAAGGAAGGTCCCGTGTTCGTCAAGGAGGAGATAATATGGTAAACACTAAAGTTACTTTGTGCGGAATAGAGCTTGAAAACCCCTTGATACCCGCGAGCGGAACGTTTGGATACGGTAAGGAATTTTCCGAGCTTTACGATATAAACTGCCTTGGAAGCTTTTCTTTTAAGGGAACGACGCTCGAAGCGCGCTTCGGCAATCCCACTCCTAGAATTGCTGAGTGCGAGGCGGGAATGATAAATGCGGTAGGACTTCAGAATCCCGGCGTTGAGGCGGTGGTAAACCACGAGCTTCCCGAACTAAAAAAGTTTTTCCATAAGCCAGTTATGGCTAACATCTGCGGTTTTTCTCTTGAGGAATACACAAGAGTGTCTGAGATACTCGACAAGGAGGAGCAGGTAGGCTGGCTTGAGATAAACGTTTCGTGTCCCAACGTGCACGGAGGCGGTATGAGCTTCGGTGTGACTCCCGAGGGAGCGGCAAGCGTAGTGAGAGCGGTTAAGGCGGTTACGACAAAGCCGGTTATCATAAAGCTTTCCCCGAACGTTACTGATATAGTATCCATAGCAAAGGCTTGCGAGGAAGCGGGTGCGGATGCTATCAGCATGATAAATACCATGCTCGGTATGCGCATCGACCTTAAGACCAAGAAGCCGGTCATCGCTAATAAAATGGGCGGATTTTCAGGCCCCGCCATTAAGCCCGTAGCACTGCGTATGGTATATCAGGTTTACGAGGCTGTAAAAATTCCGATTATCGGAATGGGCGGACTTTCGTCTGCCGAGGACGTAATCGAAATGATGCTCGCAGGAGCTACTGCCGTTGAGATAGGAAGTGCAAACCTTGTGGATCCGTTTGCCTGCCGTGACATAATAGACAAGCTCCCCGAGGTTATGGAAAAGTACAAAATAAATAATTTAAAAGATATAATAGGAGGTGCCCACTAATGGGAAAGGACGTAATTGTTGCTTGTGATTTTAACAGTAAGGCGGAGGTGCTTGCATTTCTCGATAAGTTTACGGGAAGAAAGCCTTACGTAAAGATAGGAATGGAGCTTTTCTATGCTGAAGGCCCGTCCATCGTAAGAGAGATAAAGGAGAGAGGACATAAGATATTCCTCGACCTTAAGCTTCACGATATTCCCAATACGGTAAAAAAGTCTATGGCTGTGCTTTCGGAACTTGACGTTGATATGACTAATCTTCACGCAAGCGGAACAGTCGCTATGATGGAAGCAGCGCTCGAAGGACTTACCCGTCCCGACGGAACTCGCCCCTTGCTTATCGCGGTAACTCAGCTCACCTCGACAAGCGAGGAGAGAATGAGAGATGACCTTCTTATAAACGAGCCTCTTGATAAGGTCGTTATGCACTACGCGGCTAACGCAAAGAAGGCAGGACTTGACGGAGTTGTTTGCTCACCGAGAGAGGCAGACAAGGTTCACGGCGCTTGCGGCAAGGAATTTTTGACTGTAACCCCCGGTGTAAGATTTGCTGACGGTGATATTGGAGACCAGGTAAGAGTCATGACTCCCGCCGACGCAAAGAAGATAGGCTCTGACTATATAGTAGTCGGTCGTCCGATTACTGCGGCTGCAGACCCCGTTGCGGCATACAACCGCTGTGTCGCTGAATTTGTTGATTAATTAAAAAGGAGATATAAAAATGGAAGCTTACAAAAGAGAATTTATTCAGTTTCTTGAGAGCGCAGGAGTGCTCAAATTCGGAGATTTTATCGCAAAAAGCGGAAGAAGAATTCCGTATTTCATTAACGCAGGCGAGATAAAGACGGGCGACCAGATTGCAAAGCTCGGTCAGTTTTACGCAAAGAGCTATCTTGAAAAGGTAGGAAACAAGAGAACTGTACTTTACGGTCCTGCATATAAGGGTATTCCGATAGCTGTTGCAGCTTCCATCGGACTTTCCGCAACCGGTCTTGACGTGCCCTTCTTCTTCAACAGAAAAGAGGCTAAGGACCATGGAGAGGGAGGAATATTCGTAGGCTATCTTCCTAAGGCAGGCGACGAAATAGTTATCGTTGAGGACGTTATTACCGCAGGCACGGCAATTCGTGAAAGTATGGAAAACCTCAAGGGACTTGAGGGAACGAAGATCGCCGCTACCTTCGTAATGGTTGACAGAAAGGAAAAGGGAAAGGGCGAGGAAGGAAAGTCCGCTATGCAGGAGGTTTCCGATGAGTTCGGCTTCCCCGTATATTCCGTAGTTGACGTTTACGATATTATCGAGTATCTGCGCGAGGACGAAAAGAACGCAGAGAACGTAGACAGAATAGTTAAGTATCTCGAAGTGAACGGCGCAAAGGCGTAATGGGAGGCAAAAATGAGACATCTTATTGATATTTTGGACTTGTCGACTGAGGAAATTGACGAGCTGATAGTTACCGCAAAGGATATTATCGAGAATCCCAAGAAGTATTCCGAGGCATGCCACGGTAAGAAGCTTGCGACGCTTTTCTTTGAGCCCTCTACGAGAACAAGACTTTCGTTTGAGGCTGCAATGTACGAGCTTGGAGGAAACGTTATCTCCGTGTCAAGCGCAGCATCCTCGTCCGCATCCAAGGGCGAGAGCGTTGCGGATACCGCAAAGGTTGTATCCTGCTATGCTGATATAATCGCTATGCGTCATCCCAAGGAGGGCGCACCGTACGTTGCTTCGATGAACGCATCTATCCCCGTTATAAATGCGGGTGACGGCGGGCACAGCCATCCCACACAGACGCTTGCTGACTTGCTTACCATTTGCTGTGAAAAGGGAAGACTTGATAACCTCACCGTCGGCTTTTGCGGCGACCTTAAATTCGGAAGAACGGTTCACTCTCTTATCTCCGCTATGTCGAGATACACGAACATAAAGTTCGTGCTCGTATCTCCCGTAGAGCTTAAGGTTCCGAGCTACGTAAAGAAGGATATAATTCAGCGCAAAAACATTGAGTACGTGCAGACGACCGATCTTGAGTCTGTTATGCCCGAGCTTGACGTGCTTTACATGACGAGAGTTCAGAAGGAAAGATTCTTCAACGAGGAGGACTATCTCCGCCTGAAGGACAGCTACATCCTCACTCCCGAAAAGCTCAAGAACGCAAAGGATGACTTGATCATACTTCACCCGCTGCCCAGAGTAAACGAGATCGCAGTATCCATCGACGACGATCCCAGAGCGTGCTACTTCAAGCAGGTATACTACGCAAAGATAATGAGAATGAGCCTTATACTTAAGTGCCTTGGGGAGGAAAGATAATGAATATAGATTCTATCAGAAACGGTATAGTTATTGACCACATCACAGCAGGCAGAGGAATGGAGATCTACCGCCTCTTGGGCCTTGATAAGCTTGATTGCTCTATTGCGATAATAAAGAACGTTCACAGTAACAAAATGGGTAAGAAGGATATAATCAAAATAGACGAGGACATTGAGCTCGATATGACCGTTCTCGGATACGTTGATCCCGGTGTTACAATCGATATAATCAAGGACAGCAAGCTCGTTGAGAAAAAGAGAGCGACCTTGCCCCGTGAGATCAAAAACGTTATTTTCTGCAAGAACCCCCGTTGTATAACGAGTACCGAGCAGGAGCTTCTTCACGTATTTAGACTTACGGACGAGCAGAACAGAGTTTTTCGTTGCATTTACTGCGAAACCAAGGCAGATAAGTGATTAATAATAAGAACATATTGTAAAAATTGTACCGCAGAATTGACATTTTTGTCGTTTTGCGGTATAATTATTATAATAAATTCAGGAGGTATTTTATGTATCCAAATGAGATATTACCGGGGATTGACCTTTACGTTATAATGCTTTGCGTTGCGGCGGTTTCCGCTATAGTGACGTACAGACTTTTGGCGGACAGACGCGGACTTCGTGCAAAGCTTCAGAATCTGTGTCTTTTCGACGCGGTTGCCTCAATCGTTGGGGGATATTACTTTGCCGTTTTGTTTCAGGCAGTTTACAATATAGAGAAAAACGGCGGATTTAAGCTTGACGCGAACACGGGCGCTACCTTTTACGGCGGTCTGATAGGCGGAGCGACTCTGTTTTTGTCAATCTATTTTATAGCAGGCAGAATTATGTTCGGCAAGGGCGGAGAGCACGTTAAGGAGTTCTTTACCATTACTAACGTAGGCGCGGCTTGCGTGGTTATAGCACACGGCTTTGGCCGTATCGGTTGCCTTTTTGCCGGATGCTGTCACGGTGCTGTAACAGACGCATGGTACGGCATATACATGAGAGGAATAGGTCAAAAGGTCGTTCCTGTACAGCTTTTTGAGGCGTTGTTCCTTTTCGGGCTTTTTGCATTATTCTTGGTGAGAATACTTAAAAATAAAAATTATAATTTGCCGATATATATGTGTGCGTACGGTATCTGGAGATTTTTTATCGAATACGCGAGAACAGATTACAGAGGCTCAACCTTTATAAGCTTTCTTACTCCCTCGCAGCTTACGGCAATTCTCATGGTCGTAGGCTCGGTTGCAGTATTTTTGCTTGAATATTTCGTAAGAAAAAAGGCTGATGAAAAGCAAAGCGCGGAGGAGGCTTGATGAGCACAGTCAAAAAACGAATTTGCATCGTGCTTGCGGCAGTGCTTTTTATCACGCTTTTAGTGCTTGAAATATTTCAAAAAAATATTTTCACTTCGACAACTTACGGACAAAATCTGTACGTGCTTTCAAGCCGCGCGCTCGGCGGTATGGCGTGTGTTTTGTTTATGCTTGCGTTCTCAACAAAAAGTATAATTTTTCCGCGACTCGGGATAAAAACGTTTCTTGTCTTTTTGCCTTGCATGGCGATTGCGATAAATAATTTTCCGTTTATAACCTTCTTTAGCGGCAGGGCAACGATTGATGCTTCGCCGTCGGTGATTACCGTATACGCGCTCTCCCAGCTTGCCGTCGGCTTTTTCGAGGAAATGGCGTTCAGAGGCTGTATTTTTACGGTGGTTTTGCAAAGATGTAAGAAAAACAGACTCGGAGCTTTTTTGGCGATTGTGATTTCATCGGTGATATTCGGTATTATACACGCCTTGAATATCTTTACCGGTGCAAACCCCGGCGCCGTTGTTTTGCAGATAGGCTATTCCTTCCTTATCGGCGGTATGTGCTCAGTAGTGTTGCTTAAAACCTCGAATATATGGTATTGCGTAGTTCTTCATGCCGTTTATAACTTTGCGGGTGGCGTAGTTCCTAACTGTGGCGGCGGCGTGATATGGGATACACCTACCGTTATTCTTACGGCAGTCGTTGCGGTTATAGTTGCGGCATACGTGATATTCCTATTGTTTACAATACGCCCGACGGAGATACAAGGAGTATTGAATGACGATACCAAAGAGGAGCAAACTAATACTGAAAAATAATTTTTACGGAGAAAAAATGATTTCTTACGCTGATATAAAAAACGACAAGATAATAAATACGTATATAAAGCGCGCCGACGAATCTCTTACGGCACTTGGATATACAGAGCATAGCTTTGCGCACGTAGGTCGCGTTGCGGCAAGTGTAGAATATATACTTTCAGAGCTTGGATATTCGGAGCATGATATTGAGCTTGCTAAAATTGCGGCGCACATGCACGATATCGGAAATCTTGTGAACAGAACCGATCACTCGCAAAGCGGCGCGATAATGTCCTTTCGTATACTTGATAACATGGGTATGCCCGCAGAGGATATAGCAACCGTTGTGACGGCAATAGGAAACCACGACGAGGGCACGGGAGTTCCCGTAAATCCGATAGCGGCAGCGCTTATTCTTGCGGATAAATCGGACGTTCGCCGCACTCGCGTGCGGAACGCCGACGTTTCCACCTTCGATATACATGACAGAGTCAACTATTCGGTTGTTTCTTCCAAGCTTACGATTAACCGAGAAGATAAATCGATATTGCTTGATATTGATATTGACACGAGATATAGCTCGGTCATGGAGTATTTCGAAATATTTCTCGCAAGAATGGTTCTTTGCCGTAAGGCGGCAGAGCGCTTGGGGCTCGAATTTCATTTGTCGGTAAACTCGCAAAGATTATTATAAAAAAGTGGGGAAGGGCTTGCCTTTCCCCACAAGTGTTGTAAATGGGTACGTTACAAAAAATAATGCAGATTTTGTCTTAATATTGGTAAAAAAGACGATAAAAATGTTAAGAAAAGCATTGACAAATTCACTTTAATGTGTTATCATATTAAAGTATTAAAGTGAGAGGAGGATTTTTAATGAATCTCAATGAAAATGAAGGATATAAGCTGCTCGTAAAGGCGCTTGTTGCAGTGGATAACGAGAGCGAATGCGAGGCTTTGCTTGAGGATTTGATAACTCGCAAGGAGCTTTTGGACATAGCACAGAGAATGCTCGTAGCAAAAATGCTGTCCGAGCAGGCGGTATATAACAAGATAGTAGAGGAAACGGGCGCGAGCACGGCTACCATCAGCCGCGTGAATCGCGCGTATCTGTACGGCGCAGGCGGCTACGGAGCTATTTTGTCAAAAATCAAGGAGGAAAACTGAAATGAATTTTTCATCCGAGGTTTTGAGAAGTGACGAGCGCGCGATATATGCGCTTCGCGAGCTTTACAGTAAATTCGGATATTCAAGATATAAGGTCGGCAGATTTGAGGAGTATGACTTGTACGCGAGAAACAAGAGCTTTCTCGTAAGTGAAAATATACTTACCTTTACCGATACCAACGGAAAGCTTATGGCTCTCAAGCCCGACGTTACGCTTTCGATTATCAAGAATATTTCTGACGGTAAGAACGAAACGCATAAGCTTTACTATAACGAGAACGTTTACAGAACGTCTGCGGAAAGCCACGGCTTTAAGGAAATTATGCAGACCGGACTTGAATGTGTCGGAAACATTGACACTTATGCCCAAAGCGAGGTTGTAATGCTTGCTCTTAAGAGCCTTGAGAGCATAAGTAACGAGTATATTCTCGATATTTCGCACATGGGACTCGTTGAGGGACTTATCGACGCGGCAGGTCTTGAGGATGGGGCGCGCGATGAGGCAATGGATTATATAAAGAGCAAAAACGTGGGAGCGTTGAAAAATCTTTATGCAAGCGCCTCTGTAAGCGAAGATGTTTGTGCGGTTACCTGCAGGCTTACGGAGATGTATTCAACGCTTGACGAAGCACTTGCAGTTATCCGTATAAATCTTAAAAATGATAAAATGACCCACGCATACACCGAGCTTGTCAGCATAAATGAAGCGATGAAGGCTTATGGCGTGTCAGAAAAGCTTTATTTTGACTTTTCTGTCGTAAACGACAGAAATTATTACGACGGCGTTATCTTCAAGGGCTTTATAAACGGTATTCCGACGGGAGTCCTCTCGGGCGGAAGATATGACAAGCTTCTCTCGCGTATGGGTAAGCAGTGCGGAGCAATAGGTTTTGCAGTATATCTTGATACGCTTGAGCGCTTCGGTAACGAGGATAACGGCTACGACACAGATATACTTCTCGTTTACGAGAACGTATCAACCAACAAGATAATTGCAACAGTCAAGGAGCTTGCAGAGAGCGGTAAGACCGTTAAGGTAGCATCGGCTCCCGACGCAAGCGCAAGATGCAGACAGCTCTTAAAGATAAGTGAGAGAGGGGTGGAGAGCCTTGAAACAAATGATTAATATTGCGCTTCCCAAGGGCAGGCTTGGTGAAAAGGCGTACGGAATTCTTGAGGCGGCAGGCTTTGAGTGTCCGTCGATAAAGGAGCAGAACAGAAAGCTTATCTTTGAAAACCCCGAAAAGGGAGTTCGTTATTTCTGGGTAAAGCCCTCGGACGTCGTTATATACGTTGAGCGAGGCGCGGCAGATATCGGTATTGCGGGACGGGATATTATTCTTGAATATTCTCCCGACGTTTACGAGCTTTTAGACCTCGGAATAGGTAAATGCCGTATGGCTGTTGCCGCAAAAAAGGATTTTTGCGACAGACGCGACAGAACGCTGCGCGTTGCAACCAAATTCCCGAATATAGCACGTAGCTTTTATAACGAGCAGAGCAGAGATATCGACATAATCAAGCTCAACGGCTCTATTGAGCTTGCTCCCATACTCGGCTTGTCCGACGTTATTGTGGATATAGTTGAAACGGGAAAGACACTTTATGAAAACGACCTTGAACCCAAACAAGATATAGTTGACATAAGCGCAAGACTTATTGCCAATAAGGCAAGCTACAAATTCAAGAACAGTGAAATTCGCGAGATATGCGAAGGTGTAAGAAGAAATCTTGGTGTTTGATTTCGGGAGGACAAAATGATTCGCACTTATAAATACGGAGAAATAACAAAAGACGAAATATTTGCCCGCACAGAGCCTACGGTAAACGTTGAGGCGGTGGTTGCGGAGATAATTGAGACCGTAAAGAAGGATAAGGACAAAGCACTTGTTGCTTATTCCGAAAAATTCGACGGCGTCAAACTCGACGCGCTTGAGGTGAGCCGAGAGGAGATAGACGAGGCTTTTAATTCTGTTGACAAGAAGTTCATAAGTATACTTAAAAGCGCTTATGAAAACATTTACGCTTTCCACTCCCGTCAGGTAAGAAACAGCTTTCTTATCAACGATAAGGACGGTGTGGTTATAGGACAAAAGGTTATACCGATTGAAAAGGTCGGACTTTACGTGCCGGGCGGCACGGCGGCGTATCCGTCGTCGGTTCTTATGAACTGTGTTCCCGCAAAGATTGCGGGCTGCAAAGAGATAGTAATGGTAACACCTCCCTCAAAGAACGGAAAGGTAAATCCTCATATACTCGCGGCAGCTGCCGTTGCGGGGGTTGACCGTGTGTTCAAGGTGGGCGGAGCGCAGGCTATTGCTGCATTGGCTTACGGAACGGAGTCTGTACCTAAGGTCGATAAGATAGTAGGCCCCGGTAACGCATTCGTTGCGGAAGCCAAGAAGCAGGTGTTCGGCAGAGTTTCTATTGACATGATTGCAGGACCGAGTGAGATACTTGTTATTGCGGACGGAACGTGCAACGCAAAGTACGTAGCGGCGGATCTTCTGTCTCAGGCGGAGCACGACCGTATGGCGAGCGCAGTGCTCGTAACGGATTCCGAAAAACTTGCCGCAGACGTTGCCGAGGAGCTTGAGAGACAGCTACCCTTGCTTGAGCGCGAGGAAATAGCGAGAACGTCTATTGATAACAACGGCAAGATAATAATTACGGGAAGCATCGACGAGGCAGTTGAGGTTGCTAACAGTATAGCACCCGAGCATCTTGAGATATGCGTGGACGAGCCGTTTATGTATCTGGATAAGATTAAGAACGCAGGCTCTATATTCATGGGAAAATACTGTCCCGAGGCGCTTGGAGACTACATGGCAGGACCTAACCACACGTTGCCGACCAGTGGAACTGCAAGGTTTTCAAGCCCCTTGTCGGTTGACGATTTCGTAAAGAAAACGCAGTTCAGCTACTTTACAAAGGATGCACTTAGTAAGGTCGCTCGCGACGTTGAATATTTTGCGAGCAAAGAAGGACTCGGCGCGCACGCAAAGAGCGCAGTTATAAGATTTGACGAGGAATAATATGAGTCGCTATATAAATAAAAAATTTGTAAAGCTTGAAGCGTATACTCCCGGCGAGCAGCCGAGGGATATGCAGTATGTTAAGCTCAATACCAACGAGTCGCCGTTCCCACCCTCGGCGGGTGTTTTGCGAGCTATTGACAAGGAGCAGGTGTCAATGCTTAACTTGTATCCCGATCCAACCTGCGCCTCTTTAAAGGACGCGATAGCAGGGCTCTACGGCGTGGAGAGAAAGAACGTTTTCGTGTCAAACGGCTCGGACGACATACTTAATTTCTTTTTCATGGCGTTTTGCGATGAGGGAGAGCATCCCGTAAAATTCCCTGCGATATCTTACGGATTTTATCAGGTTTACGCAGAGCTTTACGCAACGGATTACCGGAAAATTCCGCTAAAGTCGGATTTTTCGATAAGAATAGAGGACTATTTTGGGAATGACGCAAACGTAGTTATTGCCAACCCCAACGCACCTACGGGAATTGCACTTACAAAGTACGAGGTTGAGTCGATAGTCAAGGCAAATCCCGACAGAGTGGTGCTTATCGACGAGGCGTACGTTGATTTTGGAGCGCAGAGCAGTATCGAGCTTACTAAAAAATACGATAATCTCTTGGTGGTATGCACCTATTCAAAGTCTCGCTCTATGGCTGGCGCAAGACTTGGTTTTGCCATAGGTAACGAGGAGCTTATCGCTGACCTTGAGAAGATAAAGTACTCGACAAATCCCTACAACATAAACCGTCTTACAATGGTCGCGGGAGTTGCGGCAATAGCGGATAACGAATATTATGTTGCAAATTGCAAAATAATTGAGGAAAATCGAGAGTACACCCAACGCGAGCTTATAAAGCTCGGCTTCCGTGTGACTGACTCAAAGGCAAACTTCATTTTTGCCAATAGCGACAAGGTTGGAGGCGAGGAGCTTTATTTGAAGCTGAAGGAAAGGGGAGTACTCGTACGACACTTTTCTGCTCCCGATATTTGTGAATATAACCGCATAACGGTTGGAACTAGGGAGCAGATGGATATTTTACTCCAAAAAATCAAAGAGATCCTTAAAGAAAAGGAGATATAAAAATGAGAAATTTTGAGATAAACAGAAAAACTGCCGAAACGGACATCGCTCTTTTCTTGGAGCTTGACGGAAACGGAAAGTCGGATATTGATACGGGCTGTGGCTTTCTTGACCACATGCTCACGCTCTTTGCCTCACACGGTAGCTTTGACCTTACGGTTAAGTGCATGGGCGATACCGATGTCGATTACCACCACAGCGTTGAGGACATAGGCATCTGCCTTGGAAAGGCATTTGCTGCGGCTCTCGGTGACTGCGCGGGAATTTATCGCTACGGCAATATGATACTTCCCATGGACGAGGCGCTTATTCTTACGGCAGTTGACGTTTCGGGACGCTCCTACCTTGCTTTTGACTTGAATATCCCCACCGAAAAGGTTGGAGACTTTGATACGGAGCTTGTTGAGGAATTTATGATAGCGTTCGTAAGAAACGCGGGTGTTACTTTGCACGTAAAGCAGCTTGCAGGTACGAATTCGCACCACATAATCGAGGGTGCGTTCAAGTCACTTGCGCGCGCTTTGAAGAGTGCAGTTGCCATAGATGAAAAAAAGGCAGGACAGATCCCGTCCACCAAGGGTAAGCTTTTATGACGGCTATCGTTGACTATGGAATAGGAAATTTGTTTTCCCTTGTCAGCTCATTTTCTAAGATAGGTGAGAAGGCTGTCGTAACGTCCGACGTAGCTTCGATCGAGAGCGCGGACAGAATAATATTGCCGGGTGTCGGCGCGTTTGAGGACGCCGCAAAAAAGCTTCGCGCAAGCGGACTTGATAAGGTGGTTATAGCAGAAACAGAAAAGGGTAAGCCGCTTATGGGAATTTGCCTTGGTATGCAGATGCTTTTTGAGAAAAGCTACGAGTACGGTGAGCACGAGGGCCTTGGACTTATAAAGGGCGAGGTCGTTCCGTTTCTCGGAAGAATTCCGACAGACCTCAAAATTCCTCACATGGGCTGGAACAGACTCGAATACGAGGGAGAGAGGGACGAGATATTCAAATACCTCGAGGAGGATACGTTCGTTTATTTCGTTCATTCCTTTTACGCTACGGGCTGTGAGGAGTCGCTTATCGCTACTGCCGAATACGGCACGCGCGTGACGGCGGCGGTAAGAAGCGGCAACGTCTTTGGTTGTCAGTTCCACCCCGAGAAAAGCGGCAAGGTAGGGCTTGCGATTTTAAAGGCGTTCTGCGAGCTTTAAGGAGGTTTTTATGTATATAATTCCCGCTATTGATTTAATAGGCGGCAAGGCGGTCAGACTGCAAAAGGGTGACTATAATAAGGTTACCGTTTATAGCGACTCTCCCGCGGAGGTAGCAGAGAGCTTTGAGCGCGACGGCGCTAAAATGCTTCACGTCGTTGATCTTGACGGTGCTAAGGACGGCACGACCGCCAACTTCGATACTGTTAAGGAAATAATCCGCCGCACGGGGCTTTCTGTTGAGATAGGCGGCGGTGTCAGAAATATTGAGAGAGTTAAAAAGTATATTGATATTGGAGTTGACCGAGTTATAATCGGCACGGCGGCAGTTACCGATCCTGATTTTCTTAAGGAGGCAGTTAAGCTCTACGGTGAAAAAATCGTCGTTGGAGTTGACGTAAAGGACGGCTACGTTGCCATTAAGGGTTGGCTTGAGGTGAGCGAGGTGTCGTGTAATGACTTTTGTAAGCATCTCTGCGAGCTTGGGGTTAAGACTGTAATCTGCACCGACATATCCAAGGACGGCATGATGTCAGGTACAAATCTTGAGCTTTACCGTGACCTTAGCCGCCGTTTCGGAATGAATATTATCGCCTCGGGCGGAGTTTCTTCACTCGACGACGTTCGCGCGCTGGGAAAAATGAATATTTACGGCGCGATACTCGGCAAGGCGCTTTATACGGGCGCTGTTAAGTTGACGGACGCTGTGAGCGTGGCTGAGGGGGTGTAAGGCGTGATTGCAAAAAGAATAATCCCTTGCCTTGACGTGAAAAACGGCAGAGTCGTAAAGGGCGTTAATTTTCTTGGACTTTCTGACGTTTCCTCTCCCATAACACTTGCACAGTATTACAGCGAGTGCGGTGCTGACGAGCTTGTGTTTTACGACATAACCGCATCGTACGAGGGCAGAGAGCTGTTTACCGATATTTTGCGCGAGACCGCAAGTAAGGTGTTTATTCCTCTTACTGTTGGTGGCGGCATAAACACGCTTGACGACTTTGACAGAGTTCTTAAATGCGGTGCGGACAAGGTCAGCGTAAATTCGGGAGCTATTAAAAATCCCTCGCTTGTAGGAGAGGCGGCAAAGAAATACGGCGACCAGTGCGTGGTGCTTTCGGTTGACGTGAAGCGAGTTGACGGAGTGTTCCGCGTATTTGCCAAGGGCGGACGCGAGAATACGGGCATGGAAGCAATATCTTGGATAAAGAGGTGCGTAGCGGCGGGCGCCGGTGAGGTAGTCGTAAACAGTATTGATACGGACGGAGTTAAAAAGGGCTTTGACCTCGAAATGCTTGATGAGGTGTGTAATGCGGTGAACGTTCCCGTTATTGCGTCGGGCGGTGCAGGCTGCGTTGAGGATTTTGTTACTCTGTTTAATACCTTACCAAAGGTCGACGCAGGACTTGCCGCGTCTATCTTCCACTTTGGAGAGGTGGATATAAAGGACTTGAAGCGAAAGCTTTCGGAAAAAAATATAAACGTAAGATTGTAATTGAGGTAAAAAATGATTTCTGTTGAACAGCTTAAATTTGATGAAAAGGGCCTTATTCCCGCAGTCGTTGTTGACGCGGTTTCAAAGAAGGTTCTTACCGTTGCGTATATGAACAAGGAAAGCCTTGAGATAAGCATGAAGGAGGGCACTACCTGCTTCTGGTCGCGCTCGAGAAAGTGCCTTTGGAGAAAGGGAGAAACGTCGGGTAATAAGCAGCATATCGTTTCTATCGTGACCGATTGCGACAGAGACGCGCTTACCGTTACCGTATACAAGGACGGCCCTGCGTGCCATCTCGGAACGGACTCCTGCTTTAACGAGGCGGTTTACGAGGGGGAGAACGAGGAGTTTTCACTTGAGGCTCTTATGAAGGTCATTGAGGGCAGAAAGATAGAGAAAAAGGAAGGCTCTTACACTACTTATCTCTTTGAAAAGGGAATTGATAAGATACTCAAAAAGGTGGGTGAGGAATCTACCGAGGTTATAATTGCGGGCAAGGCAAACGACAAAGCCGAAACTGTTTATGAGATTGCAGACCTTGTGTATCACGTAATGGTGCTCATGATTGAAATGGGCATTTCTCTTGACGACGTTAAAAACGAGCTTGCATCAAGACACGTTATCGACCACAAGGTAAAGCAGGAAAAGATGACTAAATAAGCCATGCTTTTTTGGACTTTAATGCTTCTTACAGCGGTGCTTTGTCCTGTGATGATGCTGGTGTTCGGCGCGGTTTATAAAAGACACGCGCCCCGAAAAATCAACCGCTTTTCGGGATACAGAACGGCAAGGTCTATGAAGAATATTGATACGTGGACCTTTGCGCATAAGTACATAGCAAGACTATGGCTTAGGTGGGGCGCTATTTTGATTGCACCGTCAGTTATACCTATGCTTTTCGTCATAGGTAAGAGCGAGGAGATAATAAGCATCGTTGCATTGGTCGTTTGTTTTATGGGGCTCTCGGTTATGATGGCTACTCTTATTCCTACCGAAATTGCTTTAAAAAAGAATTTTGATAAGGACGGAAACAGAATATGACGGCGTTTTTGACGACTCTTGTATTAGGTGTTTTGGTTTGCGTTATAGGCATTATCAATATGACGGGAAATATATCCTCGCTTCATTCGTATCACAGGAAAAGAGTTACCGAGGAGGATAGAAAGCCCTTTGGGCGGCTTGTCGGGTTGGGAACGCTTATAATAGGTGTGTCGGTCATACTGTACGGTGTTCTTTTCCTCGTTTATGAAAAAACGCAGATAGATGCGCTTGTTGTTATCGGTACAGCAGAGCTGCTCGTTGGAATAGTCGCAGGACTTGTAATCAGCTTTTGGGCGATGATAAAATACAATCACGGTATTTTTTGATTTTTTAAACTGCTCTTTACGGAGGGCAGTTTTTTATATGAATTTTTTACATATTGTAATTTTAAAAAAAACGCAAATAATAATAACAGCAACTGCAAAAGGAGGTATTCCATGAAAAAAACTATTGCAATTGCTGTGTCTATGATTTTATTTTTGAGCTTAGCATTTTCGGCTTTCGGTGAAGCAGGCGCTAAAAGCTGGTATTGCGTCAGAAATAAGGATCACAGACAGCCGCTTGTCGGGTCTGATCTCTCGTTCGCAGAGTCGCTCGGAGCTTATTATATCGACCACAATCATGGAGATAACGATAGCGAAAAGGTTATTTATCTCACCTTCGACGCAGGATATGAGAACGGAAACGTTGAGAAAATACTCGACGTAATGAAAGAAAAGCAGGTCACAGGCGCGTTTTTCGTGCTTGAAAATCTTATCGTTAAGAACACCGAGCTCGTAGTGCGTATGGCAGACGAGGGGCATTTTGTATGTAACCATACCGCAAAGCACCCCGACGTGACTAAATTTGATAGCTTTGAAGAATTTAAGTCGGAGATAGAGTCGCTTGAGAACGTTTACCGTGAGTACACGGGTAGAGAAATGAGCAAGTATTTCAGACCCCCCGAGGGACGTTTTGACACGAGATCCCTCGAATACGCGCGTGATATGGGGTACAAAACTGTTTTCTGGAGCTTTGCGTATGAGGATTGGGATAACGGCAAGCAAATGGATAGAGAAGCTGCAAAGAAGAAAATCCTTGATAACATGCACAACGGCGCGGTGATACTGCTACACCCGACGTCGGCGACCAACGCCGCAGTACTCGGCGAGGT
>SVQL01000022.1 GCA_015065365.1 Oscillospiraceae bacterium
ATCTGAGGAAGTCCCCAAGTACCGAAGCTCGTCAGCAAAATATTAATACAAAGGAATTTGAATGCCGAGCCGCCAAATATATTAGTAAGCTGCTCGCCGGTCGTAGGATTGGGATCTCCGGGAAGCGACTCAAACGCCGCGAGATTTTCAAAAAGTCCGGTAATTCCACCGACAGAGCCGTGTGCCAGCACCGCTATAACAAGGCTTACTACACCGACTATCATAATAACGCCTTGAATAAGGTTAGTATATGCAGTCGCAACGTATCCGCCCGCAACGAGATATACAGCGGTAAGACAAGCAATTATCAGCATCCACACCCACGTATCCACGCCTGGGAATATCGCGCTGAAAAGCGAGCCGAGTCCCTTGTAGACAGCCGCCGAGTAAGGAAGCAGGAAAACGAAAATAATAGCCGCAGCCAAAATCTTTATTCCTCTTGAGCCGTAACGCTTCTCAAAATAATCGGACATTGTCTTTGCATCCAGCTTCTTAGTCATCTTTCTCGTTCTATTTGCAAACAACAGCCAAGAAAGCAAGCAACCGATAAGAGTATTGCCAATTCCTATCCAGATAGCGCCTATACCGATATTCCAACCGTGCTGACCTGCGTAACCGATAAATACGACAGCAGAAAAATACGCGCTTCCGTATGCAAAAGCCGTTGACCATGCACCGATCTTTCTTCCGCCTACGAGAAATCCGTCAAGCGTTTTTGATTTTCCGTAGCTAACGACTCCGATAACGGTCATCGCCAACGCATATATGGCAAGAGCGATTACCGTGTAAATTTGCGCGTCCTTCATTTATATATCCTCCAAGGTCTGCCTTCTGAATTTCTCATAAAGAAAATTTTACTAAATACTTGATTTTTGTATGCACTTATTATATAATATATTCAAGCATTAGTCAAGCGAATGGTTTTGATAATAACTATCGATATTTTCGATGCTGGAGGTGACTTATGGAATTAAGAAATTTAATTACGTTTATTCACGTTGCGGAGCTTGGAAGCTTTACGAAAGCGGCAGAGCAGCTTGGATATTCACAGTCAACAATATCCTTTCAGATAAAGCAGCTTGAGGACGAGCTTGATTGCCTTTTATTTGAGCGGATTAATCACACTATCACGCTCACAGAACGCGGACACGAGCTTGTTTCATATGCTCATAAGATACGAGCGCTGACGGAAGAATTCAAGGAAGGACATACGGAGGATGAGGATTGCAAGGGGCACATACGCATAGTAACGCCCGACTCGGTATGCGAGGAAATGATATACGCTCATTACGTTGATTTTCATAATAAATACCCACAAATTTCCATCAAGTTCACCACAGCTGACACTACGGTAATGTTCGATATGCTTGACCGCAACGAAGCTGATGCAATAATAACTCTTGACAGTCATACCTACCGCAAGGACTACGTTATTGCAAAGGAAGAGCCGCTTTCTGTGCATTTCGTCACGGGAGCAAGCTCAAAATTTGCCGGCAAACGAAATCTTAAAGTAAAGGAAATCGCAAAGGAGCCTTTTATTCTGACTGAATACGGACAGGGCTACCGAAGAGTATTTGACAAGGAGCTTGCAAAGAAATCTATTGATATTACTCCCGTGCTTGAGATAGGACGCACGGATATTATTACCCGTATTCTCACAGAGAGCAATATGATCTCTTTTCTTCCCGATTTTGTTACCAATGAGCTTGTAGAGCGTGGCGAGCTTTGCTACCTTGACGTATGCGACGTCAACGTCGAGATTTGGAAGCAGCTTATCTATCACAAGAACAAATGGATATCCAAAAGTCTGAAAACATTTATTGAATATATTAAAGATAACGAATTTTCAGACTAAAGTACTTTTCTATTGAATTTTTTAAAATATTGTGCTATAATAAAATTGATTATTTCTTAAAAGAAGGTTACGAAATGAAGCTTACAGAAATATTTGAAAAAAGTACCCCACATCTTTCCTTTGAGGTGTTTCCGCCAAAAAACACGACCTCGTTTGAGAGTGTCATGGCTGCTACCGAAGAAATCGCAAAGCTCAGACCGTCATTTATGAGCGTTACATACGGAGCGGGTGGCGGCACAAGTCAGTATACGCTTGATATTGCAAAAAATATTAAAGTAAGCTACGGAGTACCTACGCTTGCTCATCTTACCTGCGTTTCCTCGACAAAGGAAACGGTTTCATTGATGATAGAGAAAATCAAAGCGGCAGGAATACAGAACGTAATGGCCTTGCGCGGTGATATTCCCACAGAAATGCAAAATGAGGACCGTAGCCGCTGGACGTATCTCCACGCCATAGACCTTATTCATGAGCTTAAGGAATCGAAGGCAGACTTCTGCATAGGAGCCGCGTGCTACCCTGAGATACATCCCGAAAGCTTCGACCAAAAGGAAGATATCAAGTACCTTAAGGAAAAGGTTGACGCAGGCTGTGATTTCCTTACGACTCAGATGTTTTTTGACAACAATTTGCTCTACAACTTTCTTTACAAAATTAGAGAAGCGGGAATTACAGTTCCCGTCATTCCGGGTATCATGCCTATAACCAACGCCAAATTCGTCGAGAGAAGCGTTAAGCTTTCCGGCTCCTTCGTTCCACAACGCTTCAAGTCTCTTGTTGACAAATTCGGCTCTGATCCCGATGCTATGAAGCAAGCGGGGATCGCGTACGCTACCGACCAGATAATAGATCTCTACGCTAACGGAATTGCAAACGTACATGTTTACTCCATGAATAAGCCTGACGTTGCCCAAAAGATTCAAAGCAATCTTTCAGCTATTATCGGAAAATGAATACCGTTATTTTAAGGGAATTCGCGGCGCTGCCCGTAAACCGTCACGAAATAGTAAGATATATGGGATGCCGTGAGGTCAGCGCGGAAATAAACGCGCTTATAGACCGTTCCCTGCTCCTTTGCGAGAGTAAGCTTTCTTATCGTGTGTGCTATGCACAATACAACCTTTCCATTGAAGATACAATCTGCGACCTTGGCTTTGGCAAGGTACAAAGCAAGGATTTGGCAAAATGTCTTTCGGGATGTAGCAGTATAATTTTGTTTGCGGCAACGCTCGGCTTGGAGCTTGACAGAATGATACTCCGATACGGCAAAAGCGAGCCGTCCGTTTCGGTTTGTTTGCAAGCTGTGGGGGCAGAACGCATAGAAGCACTGTGCGATGAGTTTTGCCGTGAAATGAAGAAAAAATACGCAAATGAGGGAAAATCTCTTCGTCCTCGCTTCAGTGCGGGCTATGGAGATCTGCCTCTTGAGCTTCAAAAAAATATTTTTGCAGCCTTGGGTTGCGGTAAGCATATAGGTCTTACCCTAAACGACAGCCTGATAATGTCGCCGACAAAAAGTGTAACGGCGATAATAGGTATATATTGATAGGTGAATTATGAAAATTCTTGACTACTTAAAAGAAAATCTACTGATTCTTGATGGCGGAATGGGAACGCTCCTGCAAAGCGCAGGACTAAAGGCGGGTGAGCTTCCCGAAACATGGAATATTACGCATCCCGAGGTTGTTCAAAAAATTCACCGCGATTATTATGCGGCGGGCTCAAACGTGGTATCAACCAACACGTTTGGCGCAAATCTTTTGAAATTCTCGCATGATGAGCTTGATGAGGTCGTGCGCGCGGCAATCGAAAACGCAAACGCCGCAAGAGCTGGCTTTGATGGCGAGAGATTTATCGCTCTTGACATAGGTCCTTCGGGCAAGCTTTTAAAGCCTTACGGTGACCTTGATTTTGAGGATGCCGTTTCCCTTTTTGCAGAAACGGTAAAGCTTGGTGTTAAATATGGGGTAGACCTCATATTTATAGAGACGATGAACGATAGCTACGAAACAAAGGCTGCTCTGTTGGCGGCAAAGGAAAACTCCTCTCTCCCCGTATTTGTTTCCAACGCATACGGTGCAGACGGTCGGCTTATGACGGGCGCATCGCCTGTCGCTATGGTAGCAATGCTTGAAGGTATGGGCGCTGATGCAATAGGGGCTAACTGTTCACTCGGGCCGCGTCAGCTTTACGGCGTTGCCGAGGAGCTGTTGGAATACGCGACTGTTCCGGTTCTCCTGAAGCCCAACGCGGGACTACCCGAAATAAAGGACGGTAAAACCGTTTATGATATAACTCCCGATGAATTCGGACGCGAGGTGGCATCCCTCGCCCAAAAAGGAGTTCGTATTCTTGGCGGTTGTTGCGGAACAACGCCTGAATACATAAAGGCAACAGTAAGCTATGCGCCCACTACTCCCTTTATTAAGGAGGGCAAGGAGCGCACGCTCATATCCTCGTATACTCACGCACTTGATTTTGCAAACGCGCCCATTCTTATCGGTGAGCGCATCAACCCAACGGGTAAAAAGAGATTTAAAGAAGCGCTTCGCGAGCACGACGTTGATTACATTTTAAACGAAGGGCTAAATCAGGAGGCGGCAGGCGTACACGTTCTTGACGTAAACGTAGGACTTCCCGAAATTGATGAACCCGCAATGATTCGGGAAGTGGTTTGCGCTCTTCAGGCAGTCTGTGCCCTTCCTCTCCAGATAGATACTTCAAGTTCGCTTGCAATGGATGCGGCTCTGCGCAGATATAACGGAAAAGCAATGGTAAATTCCGTAACAGGCAAAGCAGAATCAATGGAGGCTGTCTTCCCTCTCGTCAAAAAATACGGCGGTGTTGTCGTTGCGCTCACACTCGACGAAAACGGAATCCCCGACACGGTTGAAGGCAGATTCTCAATCGCCGAAAAAATTCTCGCGGTCGCACAAGGCTACGGAATACAAAAGAAGGACATCATTTTTGACACACTGACTATGACGGTTTCAGCAGATCCGCAGGCAGCAAAGGTGACGCTTTCAGCCCTTAAGAAAATTCGTGAAGAGCTTGGTTGCAATACCGTGCTCGGAGTTTCAAACGTATCCTTCGGGTTACCTAATCGCGATATTATCAACGGCGTTTTCTTTGCAAATGCGTTACAAAATGGCTTAACTGCCGCTATTATGAACCCATATTCATTTGAAATGATGAAAACCTATCATGCCTTCCGTGCAATTAACGCTCTTGACGACAACTGCGCGGATTATATGGCGTTTGCCACAACTTTAGAGCAAAGCCCTACGTCTGTAACACCGCGCGCTAAGGCAACCGACAGCTGTATTGATACTCTTAAGGACGCTGTTATCAGGGGAATGTCTGACAGAGCACGGGAGCTGACGGTACTCATGCTTGAGAAAACTCCCGCGCTTGAGATTGTAAAGGAGCAGATAATTCCCGCGCTTGACGAGGTTGGAAAGGGATTTGAAGCGAAAACAGTCTATCTTCCCTCTTTGCTTATGGCGGCAGAGGCTGCAAAGGCGGCGTTTTTGCCGATAAGCGATGCACTTTCGACAAGTCCCGACAAGACTGAAAGACTCACCGTTGTAATGGCAACAGTCAAGGGTGATATTCACGATATCGGAAAAAATATAGTTTGCCTGCTACTTGAAAACTACGGATTTAAGGTTGTTGACCTTGGACGCGACGTGTCGGCGGAGGCTGTACTTGATGCCGTAAATAAGCATCAAGCGCCCATCGTAGGGTTGAGCGCTCTTATGACTACGACCGTACCTGCAATGGAAGAAGCTGTACGTCTACTGCGAAGCGAAGCGCCTTGGTGTAAGATAATAGTCGGCGGAGCGGTGCTCACCGAGGAATACGCCAAGCTCATAGGCGCGGATAAATACGCAGAGGACGCAATGGAAGCTGTTCGCTATGCCGAGAGCATTGAAAAAAAACAGAATAAATTATAAAAAATATGATGCGGTGCTTTTTGATATGCACCGCATCGTATTTTTTATTTAGAAATCAAGAATTGTTTTGTCTCCGTAAACTCCCTGCCAATCCTTCTCAAAGCCTGCGATTGCCGCATCGGTCATGGGATGAGAAATAAGCAGCTTCATAATATCGTCGGTGACAGTTACGCTATGGCAGCCGACAGACGCGCACTTGTGTACCTGCTCTGCGTTCTTAAAGCTTGCCGCGAGAACCTTGCAGTCCATTCCGTAGTTCTCAAGCTGACATACGATTTCCGCAACAACTTCAGTTCCGTCGCCTATGATGTTGTCAAGTCTGTTTACGTAAGGCGCTACGAAGTTTGCTCCTGCCTTTGCCGCCATAAGCGCCTGAGTAGGAGTAAAGATTGCCGTCATTGTAACTCCGATTCCAAGCTCGCGAAGCTTCATGGTTGCCTTGAGTCCTTCCTCGCCTATCGGTATCTTTACGTAGAACTCTCCGCCAAGCTCCTTCTTTAGAAGCTTTGCTTCCTCTACTATCTTTTCAGCCTCGGTCTGAGTGGTCTGAACGTGAAGCATCTTATCCTCGCCGATAATAGCTCTTATGTCCTTAACGAGCTTCCAAAAATCGGTCTTTGCCTTCGCAATTATAGAGGGATTGGTGGTTACTCCTGCAAGGGGGTAAAATTCGTTGCAATGCTTTATTGCCGCAAGATCTGCGGTATCGAGAATATAAATCATTTTCTCTCTCCTTTTTCTTCAAAATTTTCTTTATTATAATCCTCACAAAGAAGATTCATTGCCTTACACAGCTTATGTAAATATATATACGAGCCTACTCCAATAAACGAACCGAAAACGTACCACATCCAAAAAGTGTCCGTTCCGAATTCGTAGTCAAGGTCTCGCGCATCCAATGCTTCCTCGACTCGCACCGCTATATGATAATGCCACACGGCGAGCACGATAGAATAAGTAAACACCGACAGAAGATACGCCCAAAGAAAGTTCATGGTCTTACTTCGGTCGGACTTCGGCGCAACCTTATCAAGATCAAATGAAAACGGAATAAAGAAAAATATCGGATACAATCCAAGCGTCAAAACGTTAAAAAGCACAAGCTTCCACATTTTTCTGTCCGTTTTCAGCCTTTCGGGCTTATATTGCTTTGCAGGAGGCGTGTCATAGTCATCATAAGGGTACTTATATGCCATACTTTTATCATCCTTAAATAAAAACGTCAACACACATATTATATAACAAACCGCGCCACATGTCAAGGCTTGAATAAATTTTTTACCTTATAACTAAATGAATAGTAACTTTTATTGTCATTATTGCTTTATCAGTTCAACAATCCCGTCAAAATTATCGGTCACGGGCACACCCAAGCTCTCAAGATACGCTCTCGGCTGATGTCCGCGAGCTACAAGCACGCAATCTGCTCCGAGCAGCTCTGCCGTCTGTACGTCGTGGTCGGTGTCTCCAATAAACAGCACTCTGCTGTCGGGATGCCGTTCTCTCCACTCGTCGGCAAGACGAAGCTTTGATAGCGCATGTATGTTATCAAGCCCTAAAATTTCCTCAAAATATCCGTTTATTCCAAGGTCGCAAAGCTGACCGTTAAGCATAGATTGCTCAGTTGCCGAAAGAACCGATTGCTTGATGCCGTGAGAGCGGATAAAATCAAGCGTGCGTATGGCATCGCCGTAAAGCGATGCGCTCTTTACGTTTTCAAGATACAGCGCCACCCATTTCGGCGCAAGCTCCTCAAAGGACTCCTTTTCAAAATCAAAGCCGAGCGTTCTGTAATAATCAATTATCGGAAAGCGAAAAACAGATCTGTATTTTTCAATGCTTTCAATCCTCGGCAATCCCCTCTCAACAAGCAAGGCGTTGACCGAGTCTATTCCCGTTTGAACGTCATCAAGAAGAGTACCGTTAAAATCCCATATTACGTAATCGTATTTCAAGATTTCCTCCTAAAGTTTAGAGCAAAACAGAACGATGAAGTTGCGCGCCGCGCTTCGTCGTTCTGTTTTCATTTATTACATAATCTATTCCGTGTTTTTTGATTTAATTACTTTTCTGCAAGCAGTTTTTCAAGCACTGCAAGCTTTACGCAGAGAACAAGAACCTGCATTGCCGCCTCAAGGTCACCGTTCGTCGGGAATGAGGGTGCAATTCTTATGTTGCTGTCAGACTCGTCGCGTCCGTAAGGATACGTAGCTCCGACGTTTGTAAGAGTAATTCCCGCCTCGCGGCAAAGCTCGTAGGTTCTCTTCGCGCAACCGTTCATAACGTAAAGGCTTACGAAATATCCGCCCTTGGGATGAGTCCAACGAGCCGCGCCCGTTCCCTCAAGACCTTCGGTGAGTGTTTTTTCAACTATCTCGAACTTGGGACGGAGAATATCTGCAAGTGCTTGCATATGCGAAAGAACGTTTTCCGCGCTTCCGAAATATTTAACGTGACGGAGCTGGTTAAGCTTGTCGTGACCTATGGTCTGAACTGCCATTATAGGCTTAATCTGTGAAAGATTGTTTTCCGATGCCGCGAACATCGCAAGTCCCGCGCCGGGATAAGAAATCTTAGAGGTAGATGCAAAGTAGAACACTCTATCCTCATTACCTGCATTTCTGCAAGCCTCGAAAATATCCGCAAGAACGTCACCGCCCTCGCTGTGAAGCTCGTGTATAGCGTATGCGTTATCCCAGAAGATTCTAAAATCCTTAGCAGCCGTTTTCATAGCGCCAAGACGTGCTACCGTTTCGTCGGAGTAGGTATATCCGTCGGGATTGGAGTACTTGGGACAGCACCAGATTCCCTTAATGGAGGCATCGGCTGCGACAAGGCGCTCAACCTCATCCATATCGGGGCCCGTGGGGGTCATATTTACGTTTATCATCTCAATTCCGAGCGACTCGCAGATAGAAAAATGTCTATCGTAGCCGGGAACGGGACAAAGGAATTTTGCCTTCTCTGCCGCCCAAGGCTTCTCACCGCCCGCAACGCCGTAAAGCATTGCGCGAGCCATGGTATCATACATGATATTAAGAGACGAATTTCCGCATACTATTATATTTTTTGCGGGGATACCCAAAAGCTCAGAAAAAAGTCTTTTTGCCTCGGGAATACCGTCAAGAACTCCATAGTTACGGCAGTCAAATCCGTTTTCTGCAAAGCAATCCTCGTCCTTTGAGAGAACGGTGAGCATATCCGACACGAGGTCAAGCTGCGCTCTGGACGGCTTTCCGCGCGACAAATCAAGGCTGAGTCCGCGTGCCTTTATATCCTCATATTCACCCAAAAGCTTTGCCTGCTCGCTCTTAAGCGCCTCGGCAGACATCATTTCGTAAGTCATTTTACCCTCCGAATAGTTCTATAATTTTTCATACCGATACATTATAACACATACATTCGAAAAAAGCAAGAATTATTTTTTATTTGTGCATTTTTTTAACAAACAGTTCACACATTACCCCTGTTTAGCCAAAATCTCCGAGATATTTCTGCAAGCGATGCGGCATTTCCTGCATATTGAACGTTTTTCCAATGCTGTGGAAACAGTTGTCTGTACTTTGGAGTCGCATATCTGTCGTCCACAAGCACAACTATTCCCGCATCATTTTCGGTGCGGATAACCCTTCCCGCCGCCTGAAGCACGTTATTCATTCCGGGATAGGTATAAGCATAGTCGTATCCTCTGCCATCGTCCTCGTCAAAGTATTCCTTTATTATGTTTCGCTCGTTAGAAAGCCCGGGGAGTCCCACGCCGATAACGATAGCGCCTATAAGACGGCTACCCGGCAGATCAACACCCTCGGAAAACACCCCGCCGAGCACACAAAAGCCTACGCGCAAGCGCCCCTCGTCAGCCTTAAAGCTTCCGAGGAAGCTTTCTCTGTCAGCGTGATTCATATTGCGCTTTTGCACAACTGTATTTATCTGCGGATATTTTCTGCAAAACGTCTTATAAACCTTTTCCATACAATCGTACGACGGGAAATAGACCACGTAATTTCCTGCCCTTGCGCTTACCGTCGCGGCGATTGCAGAAACGTACTTCATAACGTTCGAGTCTCTGTCCTCGTATCTTGTGCTCACATAATCGGCAACTGCAACGCACAAATTCTCACTGTCAAACGGAGACGGCAAGGTAATGCTTACGTTTTTTTCGCTTCCACCGAGCACATCGCAGAAATACTCCGAGGGAGTAAGCGTCGCGGAAAACATAACGGAAGCAACTCCTCTGTTAAGCAGATTATTCATAACCGCAGACGGATCAAGACAATACGCCCTGACTGATATATCCCCATCGCATATCTCAACGTATGAAAGAAAGCCCTTATCAAAGTATTCGTTTACGCACTCAAACCTTCTAACATCAGACGCAAGCGTATAAACCCCATCATACAGGGTATGATATTCATTCTTCTTCAGCCAGCTTTCACTCTTTTTTCTGAAAACCTCAAGCGACTCCATAAAGGTTGTCAGCGGCGATCGACTTATAAAAAATCCCCTTTCATTCTCGGCAGAATCCTTTACGAGCGAGTCCTTACAAAGCCGCCTTAAATCCGTCATGGCTCGGTAGAAGCTTTCAAGCGCACTTCCAAGCTCGCCGTCAAGCTCGGGGGAAATCAAAGCTTCAATTTGCGAGCGGCGTAGCGTCGCGGAATACATATCTCTGGCGCGGTCAGCAAGATTGTGTGCCTCGTCAACGAGGAAAACGTACCTTTCTCGCCTTCCGGTATCTGAAAAATACCTTCTAAGATAAACGGAAGGATCAAAAACATAATTATAGTCGCAAATTATTACGTCGCAGTACTCTGACAGCTCAAGAGATAGCTCGTGTGGACAAACTCCATACTTTTTCGCCATAGCGAGCACCGTCTTTACGGGATATCCGTTTGAAGATGATAAAAGCTCGCGCAAGGCACCGTTTATTCTGTTGTAATAACCTGCTGCATTGGGGCACTCGTCGGGGTTACACGTATTTCTCTTTGAAGGCTTTTGTGCTCGCGCGGTACACTGACAAAGGCTTTCTTTGGAGCTAAGCACCACCGCGCGTATAGGTGTGCCCGATGAAAAAAGCTTAGCCGCTGCAGAATATGCCTCTCGGCGAGTGCTTGCCTTTGCAGTCAAATAGAACACCTTGTCTACAAGACCTGCCCCCAAAGCCCTGACGGCAGGAAAAAGCGCGGATATGGTTTTTCCCGTTCCTGTCGTAGCTTCGACAAAAAGCCTTTGACCTCTCTTAATTGCGCCGTAGCACTCTCTTATCATCATCTCTTGCCCCTCGCGAAGCTCTCCGTATGGGAATACGGCATTCGCGGCGGCCGGAAGCACGTCAAGCGTACGCTTTGCCTCGAGCTCTGCAAAAAAGGACACCTCCGTAAGAAGCCCAATATAAAACTCCTTAAGCTCCGAGACACTGAACTTAAATTCAAAATATTTTAAATTCTGATTGTCCGTATTAAAATAAGTAAGTCTCGCTCTCACACAGTCGAGCGAGTCACGCACCGCCAGAAAATAGGCGTAGCACTTAAGCTGTGCGAGGTGCGCCGTACTCGGCGGAATAAAGAATTCGTATCCGTGAACAGTTTTTATCTCGTCAACGATGGGACTGCCCTCGCTACGTATAATGCCGTCTGCTCTGCCGCTTACGGTATAGTACATTCCGCCAAAGAGCGTTGTGTTACTAAGCTGAATCTCCGCCTCATAGGATGCTCCCGACTCAGCCTGAAGTCTTCTGTGTATCTCTCCACCTATATGCATATTCAATTTACTTGTACCGTGCCGTCTGTCAATACTTCCGCACCTTGCTCCAATTTTGCAAAGATAGGACACCGACATCTCAAGCGTGCACGTCGATACGTTATATCTAATCAATGCATACCTCCACGTTTTTAAACGGGTAAAATAAAGTCTATATTATTATAACATTTTTATTGCTGCTCGTCAACCGTCGCATGTCCTTTTTTTGGCTTTTCGGTCACATTTATATGTGATTAGCATATATCTTATATAGCAAAAATAAAATTTTCCAGAAAGGAAGGCAATTATGACTCCCAATACAAATCAAATTGATAACGATTCCGTGGGTTACCTTACCGTACGTGTTTCAACGGCATCGGGGGCTATACCGCTCGAGGGTGCTGCAGTAACTATTCGCGGGGGTGATATTGATGACAACTCGGTAATATACTCGCTTACGACAAGCTCCGACGGTCTTACGCCCACTGTTGCTCTTGCCGCTCCGCCTCGCGAAAATTCCCAATCACCGTCCATTGAAGTTCCTGCATACGCCGTTTACAATATTGATGTTTTTGCAAACGGATATTCCCCCGCATTTTTCCATAACGTACCTATTTTTTCAGGAATAAATTCCGTTCAACCGGTAATTTTGCTACCGCTTACCGAAAATCCAACGCAGAACATATCACAAAACGTTACAGAAGCTCCGATTGGAGGTGATTTCGTTGAATAACGGAGAAGTGAGAACTCCAAGAATTCCCGAATTCATAACCGTACATCTCGGGCCGCGAGATGCAGCCGCAGAAAACGTCACGGTTCCGTTTGCCGATTATATAGCAAACGTAGCATCAAGCGAGATATATCCAACGTGGCCCGAAAACGCAATACGAGCTAATATTTACGCTCAGACCTCGTTTGCGCTAAACCGCATTTATACCGAATTTTACCGCTCACGCGGCTATGATTTTGATATTACCAACTCAACCTCGACAGACCAGTCCTTCGTTGCAGGTCGGGAGTATTTTGAAAATATCGGGGAGCTTGTTGACGAGCTGTTTACGAGCTACGTCGTTCGTCAAGGCTCGGTTGAGCCGTTATTTACGGCATACTGTGACGGAGCCGAGATAAGCTGTCAGGGGCTTTCCCAATGGGGTACCGTTGAGCTTGCAAATCAAGGGCTCTCCCCTTATGAAATACTGCAATACTATTACGGTAACGACATTGATATCGTTACGAACGCGCCGGTTGAAAATATCGAGCCCAGTGCTCCCGATATCCCCTTGCGCATTGGAAGCGCGGGAGATGACGTGAGAAGTATTCAAATAAGACTCAACCGCATATCGGATAACTACCCCGCAATACCCAAGATAGCCATTCCCGACGGAGTTTTCTCCTTTGATACCGAGGATGCAGTAATGAAATTTCAAGAAATATTTTCGCTCACTCCAGACGGTATTATAGGCACGGCAACGTGGTACCGCATACAGCTTATATATAACGCGGTCAAGCGACTCAACGAGCTTGACTCCGAAGGGATAAAGCTCTCAGAGGTTACTCAACAGTATACACGAGAGTTGTCCGAGGGAGATACCGGAGTTGAGGTAAATAACGTGCAATATCTTCTTGCGTATCTCTCACAGTTTTATAACACTATTCCGCCAATTACTGTTGACGGTATATTCGGCAGTGCTACTGCCGATGCAGTAAGAGCTATGCAGCGCACATTTGAGCTTCCCATAACGGGCACGGTAGATCTTGCAACGTATGACGTTCTTTACCGTACTTATCTTGGATTTCTCGAAGCAATTCCATTCAAATACATTGAAGGAAATATTCTCCCATACCCCGGAATTCCTCTGCGATTGGGTTCGGAATCCGAGACTGTCCGTATTCTTCAGGAATATATAAATTTTATATCAGAAATTATTCCCGAAATTCCCCCAACGGGTACTACGGGCTATTTTGGAGAGCAAACGCAAGCATCGGTCGAGGCGCTGCAAGAATTTCTCGGAATCCCCGCAAACGGTACTGTTGCCGCCGCTACGTGGAACGGAATTACAAATCTTTACAGCGATCTTTACAAGGGAGCAAGACTCTCCGAAGGACAGTATCCGGGCTACGAAATATCATAAAGGAGGTAATATGAACGGAACCAGCACACATCAAAACAGACGCGAGGCAATAAAGAATCTTCAAAAATACCTGCGTCGGCTCGCCGCCTCGCCCGACCGAGCAAACACTATTCCCATCGACGGCATATTCGAGGATGCAACAAAAGATGCTCTTATTGAGTTTCAAATTCGTATGGGGTTACCTGCAACGGGAGTTGCCGACAAGAGAACTTGGGATATACTTTACAAAGAATATCTAGATACAACAAGAGACGACAGAGAAACGCAAGGGCTTTATTTTTTCCCTTCTCTACCCGTAGGATACACCGTAGCGCTCGGTGATACTCTCACGCTCGTTCGTATAATTCAACTGCTTCTTCTTGAGCTTCGCGCTTCATACGACATTTTTGAGGATATAGCAGAAAGCGGTACGTTTGACGCGGCAACCTCGGACGCAATACGGGATTTTCAGCGTATAAACGGCCTACCCGAAACAGGCGAGGTTGACCTGCGTACATGGAACAGAATAGTAAGAGAATATTCAAATCTTGACAAACGGGAAATATAGTACCCAAGCAGTAACAAAGCGCGTGAATAAAGCAAAGACATACGGACAAATAATCATAAGAAAACACAGAGAAAAGTAGGTTCTTATGCATAACAAATTCACTCAAAAGGCGCAAAACACACTAAAAAACGCCGCCAAAGAGGCGGGGGCATTGGGACACCCTTATATAGGCTCGGAGCATATTCTGCTCGGTCTTTGCAGTGAAAAGGAAAGTATAGCCGCGCGTATACTTTCTCTGCGCGGAATTTCCAACGCTACGGTTCGCGCGAGCATTATACAAATATCAGGAGAGGGAGAAAAATGCGAGCCTACGGGCTCCGATATGACACCGGAGGCAAAGCGTATAATTGAAGAATCCGGCGTCGTTGCAAAAAAGCGAGGCTGTACGTACGTTGGAACGGAGCATCTGCTCGGCGCTCTGCTTACTACCGAGGGATGTATGGCGCTCAAGCTTATAGAAGCCGCAGGAATATCGCCGTCAATACTTCTATGTGACCTCGGTGCGGGGCGCGGAGCATCATCATCTGCGCGTGAGGAAAAGGAGGCAGAAGTCACACCGACAAAGCAAAAAAACAAAGCCTCGGCGCTTCTCTCGCTTTACTCGCGCGATATGACTGCTATTGCCGCAGAGGGTAAGACTGACCCGACGATAGGACGCGATGAGGAAACAGAACGGGTAATACAGATCCTTTCAAGAAAAACCAAAAACAATCCCTGCCTCATCGGAGAGCCCGGAGTTGGAAAAACAGCCATAGTGGAAGGACTCGCGACACGTATTGCAGAAGGTCGAGTTCCACCTTCCCTTTCTGCATCACGTATACTTTCAATCGATATTCCGTCTATGATTGCGGGAGCAAAGTACCGCGGCGAATTTGAGGACCGAATGAAGGGCGTTATAGCCGAAGCACAGAAATCTCCCGACGTTATTTTATTTATTGACGAAATACACGTCATAGTAGGAGCCGGAGCGGCTGAGGGCGCAGTTGATGCCGCAAATATATTAAAGCCCTCGCTTGCAAGAGGAGAGATACGTCTCATAGGTGCTACCACTCCCGACGAATACCGCAAGCATATTGAAAAGGATACGGCACTTGAACGGCGTTTCCAATCGGTTAGTGTTGAAGAGCCGTCCATTCCCGCCTCCATAGATATACTAAAGGGACTTCGCCCCAGATATGAAGAGCATCATCATCTCAAAATATCAGATTCGGCAATAGAGTCGGCGGTAAAGCTGTCCGCGAGATATGTCAGCGACCGATTTCTGCCCGATAAAGCAATCGACGTCATTGACGAGGCTGCCGCAAAATGCAATCTTTCACAAAAGCCGCTAAAGAGTGGGCGACACGTAACACTCACCGATAAAATGATTGCCGAGGTGCTTACGACACAAACGGGGATCCCAACCAGTCGCCTGCTCGGTGGTGAAAAAGCATATCTCGAAAGACTTCAGGACGCACTTGCCAAAAAGGTTGTAGGTCAGGATGCGGCAATAGAAGCTGTAACGGGTGTCGTTCGCAGATCGAAGGTCGGACTTCGAGATCCCTTGCGCCCGATGGGATCGTTTATATTTCTCGGAAATACGGGAGTAGGTAAAACTCTGTTAGCCACCGCGCTTGCAGAGGAGCTTCTCGGTAGCCGTCGCGCTCTTATACGCTTTGATATGTCCGAATATATGGAAAAACAAAGCGTATCAAAGCTTATAGGATCACCGCCGGGATACGTCGGCTACGGTGAGGGCGGACAGCTTACCGAAAAGGTACGCAGACGTCCTTACTGCGTTCTTCTCTTTGACGAAATTGAAAAGGCGCATGCCGACGTTTTCGATCTTCTTTTGCAGATACTTGAGGACGGCAGACTGTGCGATGCAGGAGGTCGCGAGGTGGATTTTCGAAACTGTGTAATAATTATGACCTCTAATCTCGGTACAACCGAGACTTGTAAAATTACGGGATTTTCGGGTATAAAGGATTCGTCATCAAAAAAGCAACAGATGCGAGAGTCGCTGAAAAAGCATTTTCGCGCAGAATTTCTTGAAAGAGTAGACGAAACCGTAATCTTTGAAGATTTAAATGAGCAGTCTCTCCAAAAAATTGCCGACTCCATGCTTTCGGAGCTTGCGAGGAGAGCAGCTGACGTAGGATATAAGGTAGTGTTTGATTCTTCCGTTTCCGCAATTCTTGCAAGCAATGCGCTCAAATCGTCCAAGGGAGCGCGTGCTCTGCGCAGACTTGTTTCCAACACAGTCGAGGACTACCTTTGCAGAATGCTGCTTGACGGCACTCTTGATCCACATTTAACCAACGTCTTCGCCGCAACCGACGTTGAAGGAAGCCCCGAAATAATACCTCTTCCCTCTTTCCAAACCGTTAAATAAGCTAAAAAATGCTTACGGCAATTAAAATTGCCGTAAGCATTTTTTAGCTTTTCTTTAGTTCTGTAAGCTCTGTCAGGAAGGTTTCAATGTCTCTGAACTCGCGGTAAACCGAAGCGAAACGCACGTATGCAACCGCATCTCGCATCTTCAGCTTGTCCATTACCATCTCTCCGATTTCCACCGTGGTAACCTCGTTAGACAAAGAATTCTGAAGCTCCGTTTCAATCTCGTTAACCAACTCCTCTGCGTTAACAGGACGCTTCTGGCATGCCTTAAGCAAGCCTGACAGCAGCTTGTTTCGGTCGAACAGCTCCTTTGAGCCGTCCTTCTTGGTAACTATTATTTGTACGGTTTCCAAGACCTCGAAGGTTGTAAATCTCTTTTGACAGGCAGGACATTCACGCCTTCTTCTTATGCTGCTCCCATCTTCGATGGGACGGGAATCTATTACCTTACTGTCTGGGTTTCCGCAAGCGGGACATTTCATACGTATATTTCTGCAAAGCGCAGCCTTTCTATTAGTACTTTAACATTATTATTCTACCACATTTGCGTATAAAAGTAAAGAGTTTTTTTGGAAAAAACTGCTTTATTTTCCTTGAATTTGTCATTGAAAAATCAGTTTTTTTATTTTATAATTATTATGGTACGCCGTTTAATTTTTTTGAAAGGATACATATTATGAATGTAAGAAATTTTTTGAGTGTATCCCCACGCTCTTTTAAGCTAATGATATACGGGGCATTTTCTGTCATCTGCCACCTTGTCGGAATTTTACTGTACTTTCTATGGCACGCGGATAGCTTGCCGAGTTATCTCCTTGTCCGCACAAGCTCCGCTATGATGGAATATTCGCTTATGAGTATCGTAATAATCATCGTCGCCGCCGTTTTGCTCGAAAAGGTAGAACGGCAGAACGAGGACGATTAAATTGGTATTAATTAAAGTCCTCAATTGAGGCGCGGTAAACCTCGTTTTTAGGAAGTCCCAGCAGCTTTGCTGCCGCCTTTATAGCCTCTTTTTTTGGCAGTCCCGCCGCCACATAATAATCTATTGCCTCACTCGGTGACATATCCGTTTTCGTCTCTTGCTGCTCGCTCGCGCCCTCTATAACAATCACGTATTCGCCGCGCGGAGCGTTATTCTCATAGTATGTAATCGCCTCGTCAAGCGTACATCTTCTGATTTCCTCGTTTAGCTTTGTCATCTCGCGGCATAACGCGATCCTTCGTTCACCGCCCACGGCTTCGGCAAGATCCGTAAGAGTTGAGATCAGCTTGTGCGGTGCCTCATGAAGCACGAACGTTCTTTTCTCTTTTGAAAGCTCGGAAAGTCGCTCGCGTCTCTCCTTTCCTTTAACAGGCAAAAAGCCCTCGAAAACAAAGCGCGAGGTTGGCAGAGCGGAAAGCGTAAGCGCGGTAATACAAGCGCAAGCACCCGGAATACTCGTAACGGGTATTCCCCTCTGTGCGCAAAGAGCTACAAGCTGCTCCCCCGGATCTGATATCGCTGGAGTTCCCGCATCCGTAACTAATGCACAGCTCTCACCTGCCGCGAGTCGCGCGGCAATTTTTTCTCCTGCCTCGACTCGGTTATGCTCGTGATAAGAAACCAAGGATGCAGAAAGTCCAAGAGCACCGAGTAGCTTCAGGGTGTTTCTTGTATCCTCAGCGGCGATAAAGCTGACGGATGACAAAACCTTTACGGCTCTTTCGCTGATATCGCTAAGATTACCAATCGGTGTGGCAACGACGTAAAGAGTACCACCCTCGATTTTATTTTTTTCTTCGCTGTACAAAATCAAACCCGCCTTTCTTATGGGTGAATTTATGCGTTTCTCCGTGAATATACTTTACCGAACAATTCATTTACGGAGAGAGCTATGGCAATAAAAATTTATATTGATCAAGGTCACAACCCGAAAAATCCCAACGCAGGCGCGGAAGGAAACGGACTGCGCGAGCAGGATATAGTATACCCAATCGGCATAGAGCTTGCCGCGCTTCTTAATGCAAACCCGAATTATGAGGCGCGTCTTTCCCGCCCGACTCCAACGACTCAAATAGGAACATCGAACACCACGAGTCTGCGGCTTCGCGTAGCTGACGCCAACGAATGGGGCGCAGATTACTTTATAAGCCTTCACACCAACGCCTCGGAATCGTCCTCGGCATCGGGAATCGAGGGCTTTGCCTTTTCCCGTCCGTCCGTTGCATTTTCGTTTGGAGAGGACATTCTTTCAAGTCTCTCCGAAGCCACCGGACAAAGAAACCGCGGAATGCAGGTAAGAACAAATCTTTACGTACTGCGTAAAACTGCCATGCCCGCAGTTCTTATTGAGCTTGGATTTATAACCAACCCGGGTGACGCGTTTTTAATGCGTGACAATCCCGAGCTTTTTGCAAGAGGAATATATAACGGAATACTTGAATACACCTCTTAAAAATTTATTTAATCATATCAAGCAGTGCTGCCTCGTCAATTATGCTGACACCAAGGCTCTGCGCCTTGGTAAGCTTACTCCCCGCTGCCTCCCCCGCAACGACGTAAGAGGTCTTTGAGGACACACTTCCGCTCACCTTTCCGCCCGCTGCCTTAATAAGCGCCGCCGCCTCATCGCGAGACATGGTAGGAAGCGTCCCCGTAAGCACGAACGTAAGTCCTGCGAGCTTATCACCGACAGGAGAAGCAGTTGACTCAGTAAGCACACCTGCCGCCTCAAGTTTTCTGCAAAGCTCCACGTTCGGCTCATGTGAGAAGAAATTGACAACGCTGTCTGCGGTAATCTCGCCGAAATCCTCGATCTCGTAAAGCTCCTCGCGAGTTGCCGATATAAGCGCGTCAAGCGTTTTGTATCTTGCCGCGAGAGCGGTTGCCGCAACCTCGCCTATATTTTTGATTCCAAGCGCGTAAATAAGTCTTTCAAGTCCTGCCACCTTTGACGCTTCAATTGAGTTTATAAGATTATGCGCGGATTTTTCGCCCATTCGTTCAAGCGCGGCTACGTCCTCTTTTTTAAGAGTATATAGATCGGATACGTCCCGTATGAGCTTCCCATCAAGCAAAGCCTCGACTATTTGCGGCCCCATGCCATCGATATTCATAGCGCCCTTTGATGCAAAATGCTCAATACTACGTGAGAGCTGTGCGGGGCAAGCGCTATTTGTACACCTTGCCGCTGCCGCCTCGGCTTCATCGTAGAAAACGGGCTCGCCGCAGGAAGGACACACCGTTGGCATAGTAAATCTTCTCTCTAAACCCTTGCGCTTTTCGGTAACGGCACGAACGACCTCGGGAATAATGTCCCCCGCCTTTCGCACGACAACCGTATCACCAAGCATTATATCGCGCTTATTTATAAAATCAAGATTATGGAGTGTCGCGCGGCTTACTGTCGTTCCCGCAAGTCTTACGGGGGATAGAACCGCAGTTGGCGTAAGCACACCCGTACGTCCAACGGCTACGGTTATATCTTCAAGCACGGTTTCCTTTTCCTCGGGCGGGAATTTGTAAGCAACTGCCCACTTCGGTGTATTAGTTCCCTCTCCGACGCTGACTCTTTGGGAAAGCTTGTCGAGCTTGACCACAACTCCGTCGATGTCGTATGCGAGAGCTTCTCTTTCCTTACCTATGTGCTGAACGTGACTGATAATTTCCTCGGCGCTCGACGCAACCGTCCGCATCTCAAGCACCTTGAAGCCAAGATATGCAAGTCTGTCAAGAGTTTCGGCGTGTGTTTCGGGAGCGCGTCCGTCAAGATAAAGGCTTCCGCCCTGAAAATTAAATACGAATATATCAAGCTTTCGCTTTGCCGTTATTTTAGAATCGAGCTGGCGCAAGGATCCCGCCGCCGCGTTGCGCGGATTTGCCATAAGCGTCTGTCCTGCCTCTGCTCTTTGGACGTTAATGTCCTCAAATACGGCTCTCGGCATATACACCTCGCCTCTTACCGTAAGGTCAAGAGGCTCCTTTAGCTTCAGCGGTATCGAATGGACGGTGCGAAGATTTTCCGTTACGTCCTCGCCAATCACTCCGTCACCTCTGGTTGCCCCCCTTACGAAAACACCCTTTTCGTAAATTAGGGATACCGAAAGACCGTCAATTTTAGGCTCAACGGAATACGTAGGCTTTTCTATCTGCCCTTCCATACGCTTACAAAAATCCTCTATTTCCTCAAACGAAAAAACGTCGGAAAGCGAGTCCATGCGATAAGCGTGGGTATGCTTTTCAAATTTATCAAGTGCCCTTCCGCCAACGCGGACTGTCGGTGAGGTCGGATCATAAAGCGAGGGGTATTCCGCCTCAAGGCGGACAAGCTCCGCGTACATCATATCGTATTCGTAGTCGGATATTTCGGGAGAGTCCTCAACGTAATATCTTTCCGAATGATAAGCAAGCTGTCGGCGCAGCTCCTCGGCGCGCTCGCGAGTGCCGTCGGGAATTTTTTTCATAGCTGTTTCTCCGTATATAGTCTACGTTATTTTGACAGCCACGCACTTCTTGCGTGGCTGCCCTTACTTTTTTAGATTTGTTTTACTTTATCGGCTCAAAGTCCGAAGCACCGTGCTTGCAAAGCGGACAGATAAAGTCCTCGGGCAATTCTTCACCCTCATAAACGTATCCGCATATCTTACATACGTAGCCCTTCTTACCATCAGTCTCGGGCTTGGGCTTAACGTTGCTGTGATAGTATGCATACGTCATAGTTTCTCTGTCAGAGATAACTCTAGCCTCGGTAACCGAGCAGATAAACATTCCGTGAGTATCAAGGTCAACGTACTGCTCTACCTTAAGCGACATAAAGGAGTTGATATATCTCGGCAAGAAGGCAAGTCCGTTATCAGAACGAAGCGGCTCGCAGTCCTTGAACTTATCAACGTTTCTTCCGCTTACAAAGCCAAATGCCTCAAACACGGAGAAAGGAGCGTCAACCGTAAGGCAGTTGATATTCATAATTCCCGTCTGCTTGATAATGTGGTGAGAATAGTTATCCTTGTTTATCGTAACTGCTATTCTGTTAGGCGTATTCGTAACCTGCGTAACGGTATTTACGATAAGTC
>SVQL01000118.1 GCA_015065365.1 Oscillospiraceae bacterium
GCGTCGTATACGCTCGTCTTGCCGGTAGCGTTGTCACCGTAAATGCTGGCGTTCCCGCCGTTGAAATCTAAAACGAGATTTCTGTGACATTTGAAATTTTCCAAAGCCAAACGCTTAATTTTAATGTAGCTCATCAGTATTTCTCCTTGAATTAAGTTTTTTAATATCTTCTCGCCGGTCTGATCGCGGCACCCGAACGCTTGCACGCTCTGCGGCGCTCCTCGGCGCGTTCTCTTCTCTCTGCAACAGCCTCGATAATAGCCGTGACAACGAGTATGCCGAATAAGATCGCGAGGCAAATGCCGCATAAAATCAAAAATTTAACTTCAGCTGAACAGTCCATCAAATAGAACATTTTCATTTCTCCTTAAATCTTTTGTATTCGTCGGGGTGCAGAGTATAATAGGTTGACATCGTCTCGCCTATCCTCTCCGCCATTCTTTTCGTCTGTTCGGGGGTGAGCTTTTCGACCTGCACACCGCCAACGTAAAATGAATATGTAAGCTTCTGCTGCTTTGCCATTGTTCACCCTCCTTTCAGGGGTTTACTTCATACTATGCGGACCTACTCGTCCTCGTCACAGCCTTTTATTGTGCTTAAAGCACAATCTTTGGGTAAAAAATTAAGATCGTCAACTGACAATCCAAATAAAGATGCGAGGGCTTTTCCCGTTTCAATATCGGGAACGCTTTTACCATTCTCATAATTTACAATGGTATTCTTGCTTTTTTTGACTTTTTTCGCCACTTCTTCTTGAGTAAGCCCTGCGTTTACTCTCGCGGCTTTCAAGGTGAGTTTCATTGTTTGTGTCTCCTTTTTATGTTGTATTGTGCTTTAAGCACAATACCATAATACCACATTTTTCGACAAATGTCAATACCAAAAGCAAAAAAAGTTGTGATTTTCTATTGATTTTTTGTGCTTTTAGTGCTATAATAATGATAGGAGGGATTGAAATGGATAATAAAAACGTATTCGCATACAATTTAAAAAGGCAAATGGATTTACACGGAAAGAGCAGAAACGATATTTCTCAAGCTCTGAATATAAGTTATTATACCGTATCGGATTGGGTCAATGGGAAGAAATATCCTCGAATGGATAAGGTAGAAATGCTTGCTAACTACTTCGGCATATTGAAGTCCGACTTAATAGAAGTAAAGAACGAAGAAACAAACTCCCCCGATCAACTTAAACTAACCGAGGGAGAGCAAAAATTACTTGAACTGTTCAGGCTGATTCCTGAAGAGAATCGGGCGATGGTTTTGGAGATGATTCGAGCTGCTGTAAATACTCAAGGATAACTGCGATTGCTACTTCCAGCGACTTCTCCGGGTTGCTCGAGTTACGTATAAAATGTATCAATTCTTTTTCGTGTTCTGTCATAGCTAAATCTCCTTTCATCACACGCGATTCTTGAACACGTGTTCTGACTTCCATTATAAGGCACACGAAATATACCGTCAACATAAGATGGAAAATTTTCACCGCATTCACGCTTGACTGCCCAAATTATACACCAATTGTTACCCGAATTTCAATACCCAAGTTTGTCGTTTTACTACCCAAATTTAACATTAAAGAAGGACAAAAATATGTGGCTCGATAAATTAAAAGACCTCAAGAAACAGTCAGGAATGTCCGCCAAGCAGATCGCCGAAAAGGCAAATATGTCAGAGCGAACTGTCACACGTATCATAAACGGCGAGACCTACGCGCCCGGAATCGACAAGCTCCGCGACATTGTGTATGCAATGGGCGGCTCCCTCGACGATATTTTGGACGAATCCGACTTCAAGCTGCCAACACCATTGGTTGAATCACTCAAAAACGAGAATACAACGCTCCAAAACGCCGTAAATGACTTGACTGCCGAAAATGTCACCCTTAAGGACAAAATTGTCGCCCTCGAAGTCGAGCTTGACCGCCTCCGCCTCATACTCGAACACAAAGAGGAGATCATCGCGCTACATAATTATTACAATAAGCTTAAGTCGAATAATTAATGTTAGAGAGAGAAATCAAATGAAAGCTTTAATTTGGATTGGTTGCTGCATACTTCACTACATTTTTTCAAGCATCATAAAGCCGATTGTATATCAAATACCTACAACAGACGATCGTTCCATCTTAATTGTAAGCACTTTGTACGGCATATTGATAGCCGCTTCCGGCGCTTTCTGCATATGGCTCGCTAAATTCCTTTGCAAGAAATGGGATTTGTACAAAATATCAAAGAAAGCAGCAAAAGCAGAAACGACCACGGAAGTGACACAAAACGAACCTGAACGCATTGAAACAGTCGCTCACAATATCAAATCGACTAAAAAAGTCAGGTCAAAGAAGCCGTTGATCCTTGTCACCTACGTTTTGCTTATCGCGATAATAATCGCTTTATCGGTGTTTTGTGTTCTTTCCGTCAAAGATATCAAGGAGAAAGAAAATACTATAAGCCAACTTGAAACGGATATAACTGTTTTGGAGGGAGATCTTAAAGCTGCCGAAAACAAACTCAAACGCAAAGATAGCGATTTAAAAATCGCAAATGGAAAATTAAATGATAATATTCGTTTGCTGCAAAAAAAAGGCATTGAACTCGAAACAGCTAAATCAGACATAGAATATTGGAAGAATAAATATATAGCTTCCGGCTCAAGTAATGTTTCATATTCCTATGAGTTTACTTCAGTAAATGCACTTTTAACGGCAATAAAGAAAAATCCCGAAGCATATCATAACAAGCAAGTCAAGGTTTTTGGTATGATATTTACATACGAGCACGAGACCTTCAATAGAAAAGAAATTGCGCTTATTGACTATAAAGGCGAAACCCTTCCTGACACCGACGGTTTCAAAGCTCGTTTTTTCAAGAACGACAAAATAGAAGCTAAACAAGCAATCGAAGTAACTATGTTAAACGATCTCCAATATACAGTCGCCGAAACCGGTGATTATGTAAATCTTTACGGCACAGTAAGAATTACAAACGGGGAAATCTATTTGGATAAGTGCCAATATAACTGACAAAGAAAGGAGCCACAAATGGAATATCACAATTTATATAACAAGGTCGCCGCAGCATATATCCGTGTATCAGACGAGCGTCAGGACGAATATTCGCCCGATTCACAGCTAAAGAAGATCCGCGAGTATGCCGCCAAAGATGGATATTACATACCCGACGAATACGTTTTCTACGATGACGGTATATCGGGAAGAAACACAAAGAAGCGTAACGACTTTAACCGTATGGTCGCTATGGCAAAAGAAAAAGACCACCCTTTCGAGGTGATCTATGTATGGAAGTTCTCCCGTTTTGCCCGTAATCAGGAACAGTCTATCGTATATAAAAACCTCCTCCGCAAAAAGGGCATTTCCGTCGTGTCGGTCTCTGAGCCTATCCCGGAAGGACCTTTCGGCGCCCTGATCGAGCGTATTATAGAATGGATGGACGAATTCTATTCAATCAACCTCTCCACCGAAGTAACGAGAGGTATGACCGAGAAAGCCTCTCGAGGCGAGCCAAACGGTCCCCCACCATTCGGTTATGTTATGAGAGATAAGAAATACTATCCCGACGAGGAATCCGGCGCCGCAAACATAGTCCGCGAAGTATTCAC
>SVQL01000023.1 GCA_015065365.1 Oscillospiraceae bacterium
TCTTGTCCTTCGTCTTCTGCTCGAACTTAACCTTTCCGTTAATGAGAGCAAAGAGAGTATCGTCCTTACCGATTCCAACGTTGTTACCGGGATGGATCGCAGTACCTCTCTGTCTTACGATGATGTTTCCTGCGAGAACAGACTGACCGTCAGCCTTCTTTACGCCAAGGCGCTTGGATTCGCTATCGCGGCCGTTCTTCGTAGAACCAACACCCTTTTTATGAGCAAAGAACTGTAAACTGATTCTTACCATTTTTCATTCCTCCGTAATTGATGTAGTAATTTGTACAAATGCTTGTTCATCTCTGAAGCTCAGACATAATCAACGTCCTTGACGTCCACAGACAAATGATCGTAATACTCCTCTACAAGCTCGTTGAGCTGGTAGTAGTACGACATAAAGAGTCCCGATACTGCGTAACGCTTACGCTCGTCCTCTTCAAACTCAGCCAATGCCGCCTTAGAGCGAACTCTTATGTTGGTAGCACCCTCGTCTATATCGTACTCGATATCCGACGCATACGCCACCTCGACGGTATTGATAATGAGCATCGTCATTGCCGAGATTGCCGCGCAAAGGACGTCCTCCCCCGCATCCGCATATCCCGAATGTCCGTTTTCCTCAAATCCGTAGAAGCTGCCTCCGCTTCTGAAAAAAACGATTTTCGTCATCTTCGGTTAAATTAGCCGTTGATAGACACGATCTGAACCTTGGTATAAGGCTGTCTGTGACCGATCTTCTTCTTCTCGTTCTTCTTAGCCTTGTACTTGATTACGTGGATCTTCTTGCCTTTTCCGTTGGAAATAACGTTTGCCGTAACAGTAGCACCCTCTACCGTAGGAGCGCCGATCTTGAAATCGTCTCCCATGGAAATTGCCTTGACACTGTCAAAAGTAACCGTGTCACCCTCGTTAACGTCGAGCTTCTCAACGAAAATAACGTCGCCCTCGTTAACCTTGTACTGCTTTCCGCCTGTTTCAATAATTGCGTACACGAAAAGCACCTCTCTTTCTTTATAGACTCGCTAATGTGGGCGGTGCCGACACTCTCATGCTTGCACACTTAAAAAGCCCCCAAATTATGCGGCATCGTATATTGTATCACATAATACTCCCTTTGTCAACACTTTTTTCAAACTTTTTGCGTTTTTTCAAGTATTTTCTTTGGAAGTATAAATCTTAATAAATTTGTGTTGGAATTGTCATAAATTTAGTGTATAATTATGATGTTGAACTATGACTGGATGAAAGGTAGCTATGATGACCTTACGCAAAACAAACGTTAACGAAAGCATAACGCTTTCATCAATATATACGGATAAATTCAAGTCGGGTATGCTTACCTTCTCGCTCTATCTCCCGCTTACCCCCAAAAATTATCTTTACAATCTCGTGCTTGCGGGCGTCTGCCGAAGAGGTAGCGACAAATTCCCTTCAATGGCGGCAATAAACCGTCAGCTCGACAGTCTTTACGCCGCAAGCGTTGACATACAGACCACAATTCAAGGTGAGACTCTCGTTTTTACTATTTCCGCGGAAATAATTGAAGAACGCTTCATCCCCGACGGCACGGACGTCTCAGGCGGTGTCATAGACGTTATCGCGGATATTCTGCTACATCCCGTTCGCCACTCAAATGCTTTTCCCTCGGACATCGTTCTGAGCGAATGCGGGTTCGTAAAGGATTCGCTCGAGTCGGAGATAAATAATACCCGTGCTTATGCCGCTACGCGACTTAAAGAAATAATGTGCCGCGATACCGAAAGCTTCCCTACTCTTAAGTATCTTCTTGGCGAAATTGATTCCGTAACTCCCGACTCGCTCACGGCACACTACTCACATCTTATTTCAAACGCGCCTATGAGTGTCTTTTATATAGGGGCAGAGGACGTTCAATCAATCGCTCAAAAGCTTGAGCGCGCATTACGTGATTTCAGCGGTACTCGCGCGTTCTCCTTCCCTGCGCTTACCCCCTCTAAGAAAACGGAATTTTTATTTGTGAGTGAAGACATGCCCGTAAACCAAGGCAAGCTTGCATTAGGCTTCAGGACGGGAGCCTGTCTTGGCAACGGCGACTATCACGCCGCAATTATGCTCAACGAGATATTCGGCGCATCTCCCGCATCAAAGCTATTTATGAACGTGCGCGAGAAAATGAGCCTTTGCTACTATTGCTCATCGTCTTACAGCCTTTTTTCCGGCGGGCTTTACGTTTCGTCGGGAATTGAGTCAAAGAACCGCGAGCGCCTCACCGATGCAGTGCGCTCCCAGCTTGACGAGATTAGAAAAGGCAACGTAAGCGAATCGGAGCTTTATGCCGCAAGAAAATCTCTCGAATACAGTTACGTTCAGATATATGATTCTCCCTTCTCGCTTGCCGCATTCTATTCGGGGCGCGAGTTGGCGGGAGTTGAAGAAACAGTTGAGGACTGTAAGGCGCGCATACTTTCGGTAACTCCCGAACGCATCTGTAAAATAGCAAACGCCACTATCCATGACACTTCATTCTTTGTTAACGGAACGCTCATCGGCGGCAGAGAGGAGGACGAGGATGAAGACTGACTGTTTTATTAAAACGACCTATGAAAGCTCTCTGCTTGATGAAAGATACGACAAGTATACGCACTCATCGGGACTTGAGGTTTACGTTTTTCCAAAAAAATTTTCTACGACCTACGCTCTTTTCGGAGTAAAATACGGCTCAATAAATAATTCGTTTTTTAAAGACGGAAAGAAAATAACCGTACCAGACGGTATTGCTCATTTCCTTGAACACAAGTTGTTTTTCAACGAGGACGGCAGCGACTCTTTCGAGCGTTTTTCGGAGCTCGGCTGCGACCCAAATGCATACACCTCGTTCAACAAAACGGCATATCTCTTTAGCTGCACCGATAACCTCCTTCCATCGCTGGCAGAGCTTATTACGTTTGTCACTCATCCGTATTTCACTCCCGAATCCGTAGCATCGGAGCTTGGAATTATCGGCGAGGAGATAAGAATGTACGACGACAATCCCGGCGACAGATGCTTTTACGGCATGCTTGAGGGAATGTACAAAAATCACAGTATTCGCAAAAATATATGCGGCTCGCAGTCATCAATTGCAAGAATAAGCGCAGACACACTTTACGACTGCTACAACGCCTTTTATAAGCCTTCAAATATGGCGCTTATTGTTTGCGGCAACGTAAACGCCGATGACGTTCTTTCTGTAATCGATAAAAATCTTCCCACTGATTTTTGTGGAGATGCAGTTGGTATAATAAACGAAAATACGATTGAAGAGCGCACAGCATATCGCGAATACGTAGAGCAATCCATGCAGGTTTCAAAGCCGCTTTTTAATATTGGCTTTAAAGATATTGACATATCCAAAAATCCGCTTGAACGGCAAAAAAAGGATGCGGTTATGGCAATTCTCAATGAAATGCTGTTCTCCCGTGCAGGCGAGCTTTACAGCGATTTGGTTGAGAACAAGTTCATTTCCCCATCATGGTCGTACGGATACACTATATCAGAAACATTCGCCTACAATTCAATCGCGGGCGAAGCGAACGAGCCGAAGCTTGTGCTTGAAAAAATCTTCAGTCATCTTGAAAAGACGCGCGCCGAGGGCTTTTGCGATGAGGACTTCCACAGAGCAAAGCGCGTTATGTATGCAGAAGCCGTCAGACTTTTTGACTCGGTTGAAAGCATCGCAAACACTCTGTTTTCCTTTGTGTGCGAGGATGCTTCAATATTTGAATATGCGGATGCGCTTGATTCCGTCACGCTTGACGACGTAAAAGAAGCCTTCAAAAATTCTTTCGATAGATCAACGGTTACTCTTTCAGTGATAAAATCATTATAAAAACATGTGAGGTTCAATATGGTTACAATGTCATTTCCCGGTCTTGGAATTGGAGAATTTACGGTAAATCCCGTAGCATTCACCCTGTTTAATAAAATAGAGGTAAGATGGTACGGAATTATCATCACTCTCGGTATTATTACCGCCTTCGCTTATTCTGCATACAGGGCAAAGCAGGAAAAAATTATTTTTGACGATTTGCTTGACATGGCGATATTCACCGTAATTTTCGGTATTTTCGGTGCTCGCCTTTATTACGTGCTTACGTCGCTCGACGAGTTTGACAGCTTTTACGATGCGATAGCCATCTGGAGGGGTGGACTTGCCATCTACGGCGGTATTATCGCAGGCGCTTTGACAATTTTTATTATATGTAAAATAAAAAAGATAAGCTTTCTGAAGGTTGCCGATGCAGTTGCTCCCGGCGTTATGATAGCTCAAGCAATCGGAAGATGGGGCAATTTCTTCAACGGAGAGGCTCACGGCTACGTAGTTTCCGATGACAGCCCCCTTTACTTCATGAGAATGGGACTCTCCACCCACAACATCAAGGAATATGCGGGAAGAATGGCAGAGGTACACCCCACCTTCTTCTACGAATCTCTTTGGAACGTTATCGGATTTGTACTCATAAATCTCATCTATAAGAAGAAAAAATTTGACGGACAGATAGTTCTTATGTATCTCGCTTGGTACGGATTTGGCAGAATGTTTATCGAAGGACTCCGCACTGACAGTCTTTATATTGGAGTTTTCCGTATATCGCAGGTTATTGGCTTTGCTTGCTTTGTATTGGCAACAACAGCAATCATTATCCTCCTCGTCAGGGCTCGCCGCGCAAGGATCACCGCAGGTGCTTACGAGGCGGCTTACCCCAAATTTGTTACAACAGCATCAACTGCTAACAGCGTGTCCGAGGAAAACAACTCCGAGGGAGACGATTTTGTTAATGAGGACACCGCTGCCGTTAACGTAGAAATATCCGACGACACACAAAATACAGCCTTTGAAGAGCCCGAGCACACCGACGTTTCGGCAAAATTAGAAAAGCTATTCAATATAAATACAAATGAAAATAAGGAGTCAGACAATGGCGAAGATAATTGACGGAAAAGCTATATCAGCACAGATAAGAAGCGAAATAAAGGCGGAAACGGAGCAGTTTGCAAAGACGCACGGCTTTCGCCCCGGTCTTGCAGTAATAATCGTAGGCGACGATGCCGCATCGCAGGTATACGTCAGAAACAAGCGCAGAGCGTGTGAAGAGGTGGGATTTTATTCCGAGGCTTACGAGCTTCCCGCAGCTACCACTCAGGACGAGCTGAACGCTCTCGTTGACAAGCTCAATGCAGACAAAAAAATCCACGGTATTCTCTGCCAGCTTCCTCTCCCGGGGCATCTTGACGAAAATCAAGTAATACTCCGAATAGATCCTAAAAAGGACGTTGACGCGTTCCATCCCTACAACGTAGGTAAGATAATGATCGGTGACTACTCCTTCCTTCCCTGCACCCCTGCGGGCGTTATGGCGCTGCTTGAGAGAAGCGGAATTGACGTAACGGGCAAGGAGTGTGTCGTGGTTGGACGTTCAAATATAGTCGGAAAGCCGCAGGCAATGCTGCTTTTGCAGAAAAACGGTACGGTAACGATTTGCCACAGCAGAACCAAAAACCTCGCAGACGTTTGCCGCCGTGCTGACATTTTGGTGGCGGCAATCGGAAAGGCTGATTTCTTTACGGGAGATATGGTTAAGGACGGCGCGGTAGTTATTGACGTCGGCATGAACAGACGCGCTGACGGCAAGCTTACGGGCGACGTTGATTTTGCAAGTGTCGAGCCAAAGGCTTCTTATATCACCCCCGTGCCCGGCGGAGTCGGTCCCATGACAATCACAATGCTCATGCAAAACACTCTTACTGCCGCTAAGGACAGTGTAAAATAACTACAATAAAAAACGCTGAACACTAATGGGACGTACTCTTAAGGACAGTTTTTGAACTTAAAAAGAATATCTTATTTACCGACAAAAATGACAGAGAATACTTTTTATTCTCTGTCATTTTTTTGACTATTTTGTAGTATTATCTTTACTTGCAGCAATATTTTCTTTTTTGATTTGAACATCAAATTCGGGAAAGCAAAGCAGAAAGTAATCGCACTCGTCGCAACAACACTCAAAACCTTGCTCGCCGTTACCAAGGCAAACGGTAGGTTGTCCCGGCGTAAGCTCAATACCGGTAATGTCCATGATCTTTTCTTGAATGTTCTTGTTCATATATCCCCCATCAGCATATAAAAAAGGTGCGCAACCGAAGCTACGCACCGAAAAACGCAACTCCAATTGTCGCCAAACAATCTCTTCATAGCATAGGTTCTCTATACAATCAAGCAGGAGCAGCGTTTTTACCAAACCGAGTTTGCCTAATTGTATAGCGAAAAAAGTTATAGTTATCCCATAACGAGAAAAAGACCTATAACTATGAATATTAAGATTGTTTGGCATAATTATTATATCACAATTTTTGCGGCTTGTAAATATATTTAGCAAGATTTTATCAAAATACCTTCCGGGAGGTAGAAAAAGCCTCTCCTTTTGGGAGAGGTGGCTGCCGAAGGCGGACGGAGAGGGTTGAAAGACACCCCTCTCACCCGACTCCGTCGGGAGCTCTCCCAAAGGGAGAGCCTTTTTTCGTTCACCTATGACTTGTCAATTTTCCTGACAATCACTGCATTTGTGTCCACAAACGCAAAATACGGTATACCTCTTTCGAGATACACCGTATTTCTGAAAACTGTCCTTTAGAGCAACGCTCTAATGTGTTCAGCATTTTTTGTCTATGGAATTTAGGGCCTAATAAGCGCGCCCCAACCGCCTTCGGTGTTTGCACCGCCTTGATGTATAACATTGGGATCCAAAGGCTTTCCGCAGCCTCCATTGTCACATATATGGTCATCGTTGCTGTCAACGTGAGCGTTATTTCCTGCGACTGCAACACTTCCGCACTCGCTACACTTTATATCGGTAGTACAGTCACCATCATCCTGCTCAGGAGTGTGGTTTTTAGCGGGATAAATCCAATCGCAGCCGCTGCACTGAATTCCTATCGAACAATCGCCATTTTCCGAAGGAGAATGTGCTACTGCCGTCTGCTTATCGCCGCAGGCACACTCTTTCCAGTGACCGTTTTCGTCATACTTTGTTATAGTATATTCGTGATTAACACATTCCTGCATAACTCGTCCGCAATCGGTACACTTTCCGTCAGCGCCCATCTGGTGAGCCGCCTTGGTGTCGCTCGCGTTACAGCCTTCATTAGCGCAAACGTGCCAGTGATCCGTAGCATCGTTCTGCCAAGCTCCCGTAAAGTCATGCGCCTTTGCCGCAGTAACCACGTGATCGCACTCAGTACATGTAACAGCGGTGGTACAATCACCGTCATCTGCGCTCGACACATGCTGCGTTTTTCCTGCAACAAGCACCTTTTCACAAACACTACACTTTATATCGGTAGTGCAATCGCCGTCATCAGCACTTGCTATATGTTCACCGACAACTCTCGCCTCGCCGCAGCTATTGCAGTTAGCATCACAAGCATTGTCATAGGAATGCTCACAGTTCACATCGGACTCGCTTTCATTCTCATTACACGAAGCCAAAGCTGCTCCTACGCACACGATCAATAGAATTGCAAGAAATATTTTCAAAAAATTCTTCATTTTTTCCTCCCATTGAGTATTAAATAATATCACTTTTTATTTTATCATATACAAACTGTTTTGTCAAGATACAAAAAACACAAGGGGTGGTTAAATAAACCACCCCTTGATTATATTAGTGAATGATGCAACGCTCAGTGTCCTTATCGAAGATGTGGAGTCTGGACATATCAAAGTTAACGTTGATGTTCTGACCTGCTCTGGACTGAGATCTCGAGGATACGCGAGCGATGAGGTTGGTCTCACCTATGGTAAGGTAGAGATAAATCTCTGCACCCATAAGCTCGGTTACGTCTACGTCTACTGCAAAGGATGTGTCGGGGTTAGCGTCAACCAGCTTTGCCTCGTCAGAGATACACTCGGGACGAAGTCCTACTACTACCTCGTTGCCGATGTAGTCAGCAAGCTCGGGAGCATTTGCCTTTTCTGCGGGAAGCTTAAGAGATACACCCTCAAACTCAAAGTAAACGTCGCTGTCCTTCTTGACGAGCTTACCGTTAATGAAGTTCATCTGAGGAGTTCCGATAAAGCCTGCAACGAAGATATTGCAAGGAGCGTCGTAAAGATGCTGAGGAGTATCAACCTGCTGAATAAGACCGTCCTTCATAACAACGATTCTCGTTGCCATGGTCATAGCCTCAACCTGGTCGTGCGTTACGTATACGAACGTAGTTCCAACGCGAGCATGGAGCTTGGTAAGCTCAGTTCTCATGGCTGCACGAAGCTTTGCGTCAAGGTTAGAAAGCGGCTCGTCAAGAAGGAAGACCTTGGGGTTACGAACGATAGCACGTCCGAGAGCAACACGCTGCTTCTGACCACCGGAAAGAGCCTTGGGCTTTCTGTCAAGAAGGTGGGTAATATCGAGGATACGAGCAGCCTCTTCAACGCGGCGCTTGATCTCCTCCTTAGGAGTCTTGTTGAGCTTGAGTCCAAAGGACATGTTCTCAAATACGGACATGTGAGGATAAAGAGCGTAGTTCTGGAAAACCATCGCGATTTTTCTGTCCTTAGGAGCAACGTCGTTTACAAGCTGATCGCCTATAAAGAGCTCGCCCTCGGTAATCTCCTCAAGACCTGCGATCATACGGAGAGTGGTTGTCTTTCCGCATCCGGAAGGTCCGACGAATACGATAAATTCTTTGTCTTTAACCTCAAGGTTAAAGTCCGAAACTGCAGTTACGCCGCCCGGATACTTCTTGTAAATGTGTCTGAGTGATAAGCTTGCCATTTGGAATACTCCTCCTAAAAAATATAAGCAAATAAATTTTCATACATACTTTTGTACTCTAACATTATACCACTTTTTCGTCAAAAATGGAAGATGGTAATTTCCCCAAATTTCAACTTTTGTATTGTACATATTGCACAAAAAGTATTTATTTTATGTGAATTCCAACAAAAATTATTTTTTGATTTTTTAATTTATTAAAATCACTTAACGTTCTTCATTGTTAGTGATATTCTCTTTTTCTTAACATCAACCTCAAGAACTCTAACCCTGACGTTATCTCCAAGTCTTACGACCTCGGACGGATGCTTTACGAATTTATCCGAAAGCTGAGATATGTGTACGAGTCCGTCCTGATGAACTCCGATATCAACAAAGGCTCCAAAGTCAATAACGTTTCTGACCACTCCGTCAAGCACCATATCGGGCTTGAGGTCTTCAATCGCAAGAACGTCATCGCGAAGAACGGGGGGAGTCATGTTATCGCGTATATCTCTGCCCGGCTTTTCAAGCTCGGATATAATATCCGCGAGCGTTGGCTCGCCTACTCCGCACTCCTCGGCGAGCTTCTTCATACCCACTTCCTTAACCTTATGTCTAATATCTGCGAGACGCGTCTCTGCTACGTCCTCAGCCGTATATCCGAGTATTTCGAGAAGCTTACGCGCCGCGTCGTATGATTCGGGGTGAACACCCGTATTATCAAGTATCTCTTTTGAGATCGGCACTCTCAAAAATCCCGCGCACTGCTCGAACGCCTTAGCGCCGAGTCTTGGAACCTTAAGTATCTGCGCTCTTGACTTGAACTCTCCGTTCTCCTCGCGGTACTTAACGATATTCTTCGCGCAGGTCGCGTTGATTCCCGAAATGTAAGAAAGCAAGGAATAGGAAGCCGTATTTACGTCAACTCCGACTGCGTTTACGCAGTCCTCAACAACGCCCTGAAGCGCTCCGTCAAGTCTTGCAGGCTTCATATCGTGCTGATACTGCCCGACACCTATGGACTTGGGATCTATTTTTACAAGCTCCGCAAGCGGATCCTGAAGTCTGCGCGCAATAGATACGGCAGAGCGCTGCATAACGTCAAAGTCGGGAAATTCCTCTGCAGCGAGCTTGGACGCGGAGTAAACCGACGCGCCCGCCTCGCTGATGATTATATACTTGCAGTCGTGCTTTACGTCCTTTAAGGTATCCGCGATAAACCTCTCGCTCTCGCGCGATGCCGTTCCGTTTCCGATGGCGATAACGTCGATCTTATACTTATCGACCATCTTCTTTATTACCTTCGCCGCTTCTTCGGTCTTGAATTTGCTCTTGGTGGTAGGATATACCACGGCGGTATCAAGCACCTTTCCCGTCTTATCAACAACGGCAGTCTTACAGCCGTTGATGTAACCCGGATCAAATCCCATAACCGTCTTTCCCTTCAAGGGCGTCTGCATAAGCAGGGGCTTGAGATTGTCCGCAAAGAGCTTTATAGCACCCTCGCCCGCCACGTCAAAGAGGTCGTTTCTTATCTCGCGCTCAATAGACGGAGCGATAAGTCTGTCATAGCTGTCAACTACTGCTGCTTCGATATATTTTACGGCGGGGCTCTTCATATTGGTTATCATCTCACCGCAAAGGTAATTGAGTATAATTCCCTTTTCAACGCTTATACTAACCTTAAGAAAGTCCTCCTTCTCGCCTCGGTTGATGGCAAGAACTCTGTGAGAGGGTATCTTATTTATCTTATCGGAGTAATCGTAATACTGTGCGTAAACGGAATCCTCCTCTGTTGCTGCCTTGGTGGAAATAAGTCCCGTATCAAAGGTTGCCTTGCGGACGGTCTTTCTGTATTCAGCGTTATCCGACACAGCCTCTGCGATAATATCACACGCGCCTGCAAGAGCTTCATCTGAGGACGCAACTCCCTTTTCCTCGTCAACGTAAGACTCTGCCGCCTCCTCAATCGACGGCTCGTATTTATCAAGCTGGGAGAGAATAAGCTCCGCCAGAGGCTCGAGTCCCCTTTCCTTCGCCACGGATGCTCTTGTCTTTCTGTGCGGACGGAAGGGGCGGTAAATATCGTCAACCTCGGTTATTGTCTTGGCATTATCGATTGCCGCCATTATCTCGTCGGTCATCTTACCCATTTCCGTGATAAGATTCTTTACCTCCTCCTTGCGCTTTTCGATATTGCGCAGGTAAGTAAGTCTGTCGTCGAGATCGCGAAGCACCGCGTCGTCAAGGCTTCCCGTTTCCTCCTTACGGTAACGCGCAATAAAGGGAATTGTATTTCCCTCGTCGATAAGCGCGACCGTTTTTTCAACCTGAGCTACCCCAAGCTTAAATTCCTCTGCAAGCTTTTTAATAATGTCCATTGTTTTCTCCGTTTTAATTATTTTTCAAGCGCGTGAAGCATGAGTCTCCAGCGCCGCTATTTCTTCGTCTGTAAGGTATCTCCACTCGCCGCGCGCAAGAGTCGCGTCAAGCGTAAGAGGTCCGAACTCAAGGCGTTCAAGATAGGTAATTTTATTATCAAGCGCCTCAAGCATTCTCTTTATCTGGTGATATTTACCCTCAACAAGGGTAATAATTCCTCCGTCTTTGCCTTCATCAAGCCGTATCTCGGCAGGCTTTGTTTCGTATCCGTCCTCAAGAACAAGACCGTTCTCGAAGCGCCTTGCGTCCTCCTCGCTTATGGGAAAACGCGAGCGAAATCTATAAATCTTTTTGACGTGGCTCTTAGGTGCTAAAAGTCTGTGCGCAAGCTCACCGTCGTCCGTCAGCAAAACAAGGCCGAGTGTATTTTTATCAAGTCGTCCGCACGGAAACATTCCTCTTGTTCTCACGCCGTCGGGCAAGAGGTCGAGTACAGTTTTATCCCTTCCGTCCTCCGTTGCGCTGACAACTCCCTCGGGCTTATTGAGCATAACATAAGTATATTTGCGGTATAAAATCTTCTCGCCGCAATAAGTAACGGTGTCGGCATACTCATCGATATTTATGTCCGCCGAGCGTACGGCAAGTCCGTTTACGGTAACGGCTCCTGCCCTTACCTGCCGTTTAGCCACCGAGCGGGTACACTTACCCGTTGCGACCAAAAATTTATCAAGGCGCATGCCGTTCCCTCCCTTTAAGCTTCAGAATAAGAATACCGCAAGCAGTATAACGGCAACACTGCCAAAAACACATAGCCCTACGGTAAATCCCGTCAAAAATTCATTTTTTCTCATACGAGCACCTCACAAAAAACTTTCTTAATATGTATTGTTTTCCGTTTGGATGCTTAAAATTCACTTTTCTTTTGCTTGCAAGGGCTCTTCGGTGCGTGTGCGCTTACCGAATTTTATCTGTGAAAGAACTATTCCCGCAAGCATAAATGCACAGCCGACGTAACCGATAAGCGCAATACTGTCAATTCTGAAGATAACTCCGCCTATGGCGCTGAACATAGACTCACTTGAAAATACGATTGCCGCCATAGTAGGATCGCATCGTCTCTGCGCCATTATCTGAAGCGTATACGCCACACCCGACGACATTATTCCGCAGTAGAGTATTGCCCATTTTGCATCGAGCAACGCACCCATCGAAGATTCTTCAAAAATAAGCGCGCCAATAATTCCCAAAACAGCGCAAACCGCAAACTGCCCCATTGAAAAGCGAAGCGGGCGCGCCTTTTTCCCCAGCCTGTCTATGACTATAACGTGCGCCGTCCAGAAAAAAGCTCCTATGAGCAAAAGCAGCTCACCCAAGCCAAAGTGAAAGCCATCACCCGGACGGTAACAAAGCAAGAACAACCCAAAGATAGCGCAAATCGCTCCTATAATTACGTTTATTCCCGTCTTTTGCTTAAAAAGCACGAAGCATACGATGGGTATAAACACAGTATAAAGCCCCGTGATAAATCCCGATATCCCCGCGCTTTGAGTATACTGTATTCCGTACTGCTGAAATATCGATGCAAGAAAAAGTATTACGCCCGTAATCAGCGACGCGAAGACCGTATCCTTTCTCTGCTGTGGCGTAGACCTTCCCTTTTCAAAAATCAGTATAACGGGAACGAGAGCAACGGTTGCAAGCAAGAAACGCGCTCCGCACATTGTAAGCGAGCCGATATAATTCGTTCCCGCAACCTGCGCAACGAATGCAAATCCCCATATCATAGCAGTCAACAAAAGCATTATTAACGATATAATTCTGTTCTTCACTGCGCCGTATCCTCTTTAGTATCGGAAGAGTATTCAAGGATTGCTGTAAATATCTGCTTCTCTCTGTTATAGTATTTTTCTTTGCTGTTCTTGCCGCCCTTCCAGTTAGGCTCAAGAAGGCAGATCAAGGTATCCTCGGGAAGCGCGCGAATTGCAGAATAGCTTTTATATATCTCGGTATCTCCAAGTCTTACGGCATATTCGTCTACCGCCTCCTCGGGAATATATCCAAGAAGTGCGCCAAGTCTGACTATTCGGTCAGCCTTACCGTCGCGGTCGCTGTCAACCGAGCGAAGCTCACGGTAGAGCTCGGGAGAAATCAGCAATATGGAGCTCTCACCCGTCTGTATGTAGTCGTAAAAATCGTTATACTGTTGGGTATTAAACGTCCTGTCTATCGAGTTCACCTTATGCCCCTCGGAATCCGTTTCCTTCTCAAGTGCCACTATCTTGTCCTCAAGCAACACCCTATGTGTCATAAGCCCGATGTTTTTTGTGCCGTCGTTGTTATAGTCCTCGGGGCATACTGCCTCAAATACACCGCAGATATTTTCTATCTCGCCGACTGACAGCTGAACGTCACCTGCGTAGTGCAAAACAACATCATCCTCATCACTCGTACACATCTGCAAGGTACATACCGTAAATACGATAATCAAAAGCGCAATTCCTATAGTTGGCCATTTATAATGATACCAAAAATTATCGAGCCAGCCGAGAAAACCGCCGCTAACGGCTATTTCCCCACCCTCTATCTTTTCTTCGTTCTTTTTCATTATAATTCTCCGTTTATTTATAAAGCAACGGACGATTGCAAGTCAGTCTTGAATCGTCCGCCACTTATACTTATTTCGCTCTCGAAACCTCAAGAACCTTTATAACAACCTGACCTGCATTCGTTTTTATCTCAAGCTCATCGCCAGCTCTCTTTCCGATAAGCGCCTTTCCTATAAGAGACATATCGGAAATCTTGTTTTCAAAGGGGTTAGCTTCGTTTGAGCCTACGATGCTGTAAACAACCTCAGCTCCGTTGTTTACGAGTTTTACGGTTGATCCAAGTCCTACAACTCCCTCATCCATATCGTCGTCGCTGGTTATCTCGGCGTTTCTTATAAGCTCCTCAAGCTCCTTAATACGAGTCTCGATCTTTGCCTGCTCGTTTCTTGCCTCGTCGTACTCAGAGTTCTCGGAAAGGTCACCGAATGAACGCGCCTCAGCTATCGCCTTTTTTACCTCCTCGCGCTTAACCTTAGTAAGAAGGTCGTATTCCTCCTGAAGCTTCAAAAAGCCCTCTCTTGTATATCTCTGCTTTTCTGCCATTTTCTTATTCTCCTTTAAAATATTTATCTACTGCTTTTACAAGCTGTGTGTCATCCTTTGAGCCCATTATATCGTATATATTGAGCTTTGTCGACTCCTCGGACATCTTTACCTCGTAGTCGGGAACAATTCCAAGTCCGTCATAGCTCTCGCCACTTGGCGGATAGTACATATACATAGTAAGCTTTATCCACCCCTCGGGCATTCTTCCCGTATATTCGGGAGAAACGAACATGGACATTGGATACGTGCTTTGCACCGTTCCCTTACCGTAAGTTGTAACGCCTACTACCTCTCCTATTCCGTGGTCGCGGAAGTTCGCCACAAAAAGCTCTGCCGCGCTTGCCGTGCTGTTATTGCAAAGCACCACCGCATCAAGATCCTTATATATTCCTATATCCTCTGCCGCAATCGAGCAAGCTCCGCTTGACGAATACGCCGTCGGCTCTGCCTTATAGACCTTTTCGTTTCCGAATTTGTCCTTCATGCTGATAACCGTGTCACCCTCGTCAAGGAAGTAGCTTAGCACCGCTACTATGGACGTAAGCTCACCGCCGGGATTATATCTGACGTCGAACACGAATTTTTCGCAGCCCGCCGTCTTAAGCTCCTCAACCGCCGTCTTAAGCTGTGCCGGTGTCGTTCTGTCAAAGCTCACTATCTTTACAAGTCCTGCGTTCTCGCACACGTCAGAATCAACCTTCTCCCACATAACGGAAGCTGTCTGGAAGGTGTCGCGAAGAATATTAAATTTTTTCGTTTTTCCCTCGTCAGGTCTATATGCTAAAAACTCTGCGTAGGTTCCCTTCTCGCCCTGAAGCTGCTTAAGCGCCATATCATATCCGAGAGCGCTTACCGTAGTATTTTCATCGAAGTTTCCAACCGCGATTATGCAATCCCCAACTCGAAGGTCATTCTTTTCCGCCGGCGAGTCCTTTATTACGTTTATTACCTTAAGAGTTTTATACTCAACACCGCCGATGTCCACCGTGGAATTTATTATATTTATTCCTATTCCCTGCGACTCTCCCGACATTTGTGCGGAAAGCGCCGCATATTCCTCGTCGGTATAATATTCAGCGTGTTTATCGCCCGTTGCCGAAACGTAAGCCTTGAGTATCTGAGAGCGAATAAGCTCCTCGTCAAGCTCCTCAAACGAATACGTGCTGAATATCCCCTGCAATATCTCAAGCTCGGGAATATTGCCAATACTCTCACTCTGCGACAAAAGCGTTTCGTATTCTATTTTAAGCTGTGCCTCTTTGCCCTTGTAATACGACGAGCATATAGTCAGCGTCAGCATTACTGCCGCCAACACAAGCGCCACCGACGTACAAATTAAGGTGCTCAAAGATACCTTTATCGGCTTTCGCTCTTTTTTTGAAGCACCGTCGCTTTCTTCAATAAGGTCTATCCTTACCTCGTCTGGTTTTTCTGCATTGCCCTCCGCGTTGTCGGTATTGTTAACGTTATCGAACTCGGAGAAGCCGTTGTTTTGTTCGGACATTTTTTATTCTCGCTTTCATGAATTTTCCATTTTCAATTATTACCATTGAAGTCTCGGAAAAATCAAAGCAGTCGTTTTCGTATCCTTCGATACATCAAAATTGAATACTCCGCTGAGCGGAGTATTCAAAATATGTAATAATTATTTTCACTTAAAACTTTACAGGCTTTGAATCAAGGTACTTTCTTACCATGAGCGCAACCTTAAAGGTTATAGCATGCTCAAACTCACGAAGATCAAGTCCTGTCAGCTTTCTTATCTTCTCAAGTCTGTATACGAGCGTGTTTCTGTGAACGAACAGCTTTCTCGACGTTTCGGAAACGTTGAGGTTGTTCTCAAAGAAGCACTGAATAGTCATAAGAGTTTCTCTGTCAAGCGACTCAAGGTTACCCTTCTTGAATACCTCCTGCAAGAACATCTCGCAAAGAGTCGTAGGAAGCTGATAAATGAGTCTGCCGATTCCGAGATTTTCATAGCTTATTATATTCTTCTCGGTTTCAAACACCTTGCCGACCTCAAGAGCAACCTGCGCTTCCTGATATGCCTTTGCAAGGTCCTTGATGTTGTCAACGACAGTAGAAATACCTATCGCGACCTTGGTATAGAACTCGGTTGAGAGCGTATCTGCGATATTTACAGCGATCTTCTCAATATCCTTAGTCTCAATGCCCATCTTAAGCTCCTTGACAAGGACTATATCGTGCTCGCTTACACTGATAACGTAATCCTTGGACTTATCCGGAAACATATTCTGGAGCATCTCGAACGGCATCATGTCCGTTTTTCCAAAGAATTTGATGAGAAATACGACTCGAAGCTCCTCTGTGTTGAAATGAAGCTCCTTCGACTTAATATATATGTCGCTGGGAAGAATATTATCAAGGATTATATTCTTAATGAACGAGCCCTTATCATACTTTTCATCGTACAAGCCCTTTATATTACCGAGAGATACGGCAAGAAGCTTGGACATTTTCTCTGCCATCTTATCCTCGCCCTCAACGAATACTATGTACTCGCTCTTTTGAGCCGTTCCCATATAACGATAAGTATATCCACCTACCGCCATGATCTCGGTTGAGAAGGAAAGCTCCTCGCGAACACCCTGTCGAATATCTCCCATTTTGCTCAAATCAGAGCAAGATATGACCACGCCGTTCTCATCAATAACTCCGATAACGCGATCAAACGCATCCTTCATTTGATATATCACGCCCTGAAACAGTCTGTTTGACATAACCTTTAAACCTCTCAAAAATATGATTTAAGCCTTGATTGTGTATACTGTCCTATATTATACACTATTTTTTGTGATTTTTCAATAGCATTTCAAATATTTTTTATAATTTTTAACAATTTTTTTGTTTAAAATTGGTTAATAAGCGCTCATAATATAAATTATCAAGAGAGCTCCGTGGCATAAATCAAGCAAGAAAGTGCGAATATCGGAGCGGTTTCTGTGCGAAGAATGCGTTTTCCAAGCCCTGCCATGTACGCGCCGTTATCCTTTGCTCGCTTCGCCTCGTCTATTGAAAAGCCGCCCTCACTTCCGACCACAAGTGCGACGCTCGGATAGCTTCCGTCTGTCTTCCTTGAGAGCGCACCTGAAAGAATTTTTCCAAGCGGCTCCGTTCCGTCACCCTCATAGCAAAACAGCACCATCTCGCTCTCAAAAGCCATATCAAGCATGGAATCAAAATCGACCGTCGGTGTCACCTCCGGCAAAATCCCTCTCCCACACTGCTTTGCCGCCTCAGCGGCAATACGGCGGCGACGCTCGGTTTTTCTGTCCTCCGCGTCAGCCTTGCATCTTACAACGCAGCGCTCGCTCTCAAAAGGAACTATTTTAGCTACGCCACACTCAACAGATTTCTGTATCACCGTGTCAAGCTTATCTCCCTTGGAAAGAGCCTGAAATAAAGTAATTTTCAGCGGTGGCTCCGTATCCGAGTGCTTTGAGCCGAGTATATCGCAAAACACCCGTGAGTCGTCCTCAAAATCCGTTATCTTGCAGTCGTATTCATTCCCCTGCATATCGCATGCCGTGATCTTATCCCCCACTGCCATACGGAGCGAACGGGCAACATGATGCGCGTCTTCACCGACAAGTATCAATTTGTTCTCGTTGATCTGATTTTGTCTTATAAAAAAACGGGGCATATATTCCTCCCATAGGTAAATAATTGCTTGAAATACATTATATCATTTTCCGCCGATATATTCAAGTACAATTTTCTAATTTATAAAATTTATTCACCCAGCTACTGTTATGCAAAAAGCACTTGACACAAGTTAAAAAAAATGGTATAATAATTTAAATGTAAATTTTAGGAAAGGTTGTCAGCATGGATAGTCAAGCTATGACGCGCTCTTCGCGTAGACGCGGTTTGTTTGCAAGCAGCACTCCGCTAAGCAGCACTCAAAACAAAATATTAAATATCTTTTTCTATTCGCTATTCGGCGGAACCTTCCTTTCTATGCTCGTGGCGATAATTTTACTTTTGTGCGCCTTTGCATCAAAAAACTTCGGTAGTCATTCCTTTGATATCATACTTTCCGTCTTTTCGGACTTCACCTATATAATGAAGGTTTCGCTCGAGGAAAGTCCCTTCTTGGTGGAGGGCGCGTCCTACCACCCCATCGGTATTATTATCCTCTATCCATTCGCGCTTATCTGCAAGGGTGTATTTGCGCAGTACGCAGGTATGGATTTGACTCCCAATGAGCTAACGGCAAAAATGTGGCTTCACCCGGAATTTTGGGTTGCATATCTTCTTTTCTTCTTTATTTGTACGTCAGCTATAATTCTTCTTGTAATTTATGAATTCAAGCTCCAGCCCGTACCCGCGTTGAAGGCGGCGTTCATCGTCACCGTATGCGGACCGCTTGCTTATGCGATAACTCGCGGAAATATAATTTTCTTTGCGCTCATATTCCTGCTTCTCTTTATCGTGCTCCACAAAAGCAAGAACGCCTTTTTAAGAGAGATTGGCTACGTTTGCCTTGCAATATCGGGACTTATAAAGATATACCCCTTGTTTTTCGGAGTGCTTCTTCTCGGAAAGAAAAAAATTTGGGCATCTATTCGCGTTGCAATTTACACAGTTGTTCTTTTTATTCTCCCCTTCCTCTTTTACAAGGGTGGCTGGGAAGAGCTTCGCGGACTCTTGGTAAACCTCAATTCCTTTGCATCTTCAGAAGCACCGCTCCTAAACGGAGCTAATATCTCGCTTGCGGCGCTTCTCTTTAAGCTCTTTGCCGCGCTTTCTATTCCCACGGACTCCGTTTTCCCTATCGTCAATAATACTCTCGTCGTAATTGCGCTGCTTTTCGCAACGGTAACTGCGATAGCGGCACGCTCAAATTTTTCAAAATACGTAATATCCGTGTCTATGTTTGCTCTCGTTCCCTCCGTATCGTATTTTTACGTTCTCTTGTTCATGCTCATTCCCTTTATGCAGTTTGTAAGAGAGTACGACGAGCTTCCGAGATACAAGCAAATCCTTTATTCCCTTTTCTTCATGGCTTTCCTCTGTACGGTTTTCGTAATACCGATGTATTTCGTCATGCAGACACTTATGATCATAACCATGCTCGTTATCGAGGGCAAGGACGTAATCAAAAAGGATATAATACACAGAAAAGCATAATAAATCAAAAAAGCGCCTTCGCTGCAATTTCAGCGAAGGCGCTTTTTTATACATAAACATAGTCGTAACTCCGTCTGTAAGCCGGGTTCTGTCGAGAACGGTCATCAATCTTCGCTCACCGTCACCGATGAGCTTCGGCTTTCGCCGTGCCACCTGCGGACATACGTCGGGCAAACGTCCGACTGCGGTGTTGCTTCGGATAGGGTTTACAGCAAGCCTATGTTACCATAGGAGTGGGTGAGCTCTTACCTCACCTTTCCACCCTTACCCCATAAGAGGCGGTCTATTTCTGTTGCACTTTCCCTGGAGTCACCTCCGGCTGACGTTATCAGTTATCCTGCCCTGTGAAGCCCGGACTTTCCTCACGGTAATACCTTTCGGCAACATACCGCGCGACCGTCCGACGGAGTTACCGCTTGATTATATCACATAACCTCACTTTTGTCAAGAGCAGCTAAAATCTTGCGAGTATTTTTTCGGCAAGAGAGGCTGAAAATACAGACTGCCGAGTAAAATCCATACACGGAACGTATATCTTTTCTATTTCCGCGTGAGCCTTTCCCGCCTCTGACAGCGACGACAAAGCAAGAGATTTTACTTCATCACAAGCACGCATCGCACTACGGTATGAAAATCTTATCCTTCCTATCCGCTCCGCATCAACGAAGCGCTTCATGTTTATTGTCTCATTACTATGTGCCTCGTTTGCTTTTTCGATAACAGTAAAATAATCTCCCGAATCAATGAACAGTATACTCTTTATCCTTGATTTATCCATAACGTCACGTGAAACGAGCACCTGAACGCCTCGCGCTCTTACCAGCCTCTCAAGCTCGGATAAATATAAATACGCCGTACCGTAATAGTCATTTATTAAATGTGTGCGCTTTGCCATTTTTCTCAGTGTTCCGAGCTCTGCCTCTCCGTGAACGCCCAGCGCGTGGGTCTGTCGCGTAAGCACACGCGCGCTCTCACCTTCGGAAAGTCCAAGACGCGAATACGTACGCATAGCGGCAAGACGCAGCTTTTTTATATCAACGCAAGCCATAACCGACCCGTCCGCAACGCTTCTTATGGCGCTTGCCGCCGCAAGATATCCGTAAGCCTCAGAATACGCCTGCTTCTTACGCGCTCCAAGCGCCCGTATATCCGAAAGTCTACCTTCTAAGGCTTCCGAATCC